>JAACPN010000010.1:42626-47749 GCA_009995425.1 Legionella sp.
TGGAATTTTTAGTTAAAAATGATGCAATTTGATCGTTGTTTTCTTCGGGAAGAATACTGCAGGTGGCATAAACCAAAATACCACCTGGGGCAAGCAGTGACCATAATGCTTCGAGTAAGATTGCTTGGGTTTTTGTAATGGCTTCTACATCTTCGGCTGTGCGTAAAAGCTTAATGTCGGGATGTCGTCTGATTACGCCGGTTGCAGAACACGGAGCATCAAGCAAAATACGATCAAACAATACGCCATCCCACCATGATTCAGGCTTTTGGGCATCACCCGTAAGAAGCTGAACGCGTGACTCAAAGCCTAGGCGTGTTAGATTCTCACGCGTGCGTTTGAGGCGTTTAGGCTCAATATCTAAAGCAACACAGGCTTTAAGATTAGATTCTTTCTCTAAGATATGACATGTTTTTCCACCTGGGGCGCAGCACGCATCCAGTACACGCAAACCGGGTTTGAGCTCCAGTAATTGCGCAGCAAGTTGAGCGGCCCCGTCTTGAACAGAAATGTCACCGGCTTTAAAGCCCGGTAAGTCAAAAACATCACAGGGCTTGTCAAGTACCAGTCCGTGCGTGGTATGTTTGATAGGTGCAGAAGATATGTTTATATTTTCAAGCTGTTTTTGATAATCTTCAAGGCTTACTCGCTGTTGATTGACGCGTAAGCTCATCGGGGGATGGGCATCACTTGCACAAATAATTGCTTCCCAATGATCAGGCCAGGCTTTTTGTAGGCGTTTTAGCAGCCATGAAGGGTAGTTGTGACAAAAACTAGCGCTTTGCTCGGCTTGCTTATCTAACGCATCTTTTTCTCGACAATATTTGCGTAAAACAGCGTTAATCAGGCTTTTGGACCAGCTTGTTTTTTTTGTATTGAGCAGCGCGACAGTTTCGTGCACCACGGCATAATCCGGGAGGTCTAATTCGCGAAGTTGATATAATCCCATCAGGAGTGTCAGCCAAATATCAAAATTTTTGGGTGGCTTTTTAAGTAACTGCTTGGCTAAGGCATCGAGGCGAAAGTATTGTCGACAAACACCAAAGCATAAGACTTTAGCAAATGGGGTCAGCTCTGTTTTTATATGTGATAGCGAGCGGTTTTCGCTAAGGACTTCGCGTAAAGCTTCTCGGGCTAATTTACGTTCGTTAGTTGCTTGATTATTTGTCATTGAAGCTTAAGGCCTACGTAAAGAGTTTGCTTTCTGGCATTGAGCCAGTCAGATACGGAGAGGGGTTTACCTCCAGCAAATTGAATAGTTTCAATGCATAATATATTTTCGCCAGTTGCAACCAGCATGCCCGTGGCATCAAGCGACAAAACGGTACCAGGCTCTGCATCGGTGGTTTGCGCAAGCGCGCGTGCTTGATGAATACGCAGGGTTTGTTCGCCCGCTTCAGTTCGCGCAATAGGCCATGGGTTATAGGCACGAATTTGACGTTCAATCTGTATGGCCGGCTTGTGCCAATCAATGATGGCATCTTGTTTTGTGATTTTAGGTGCGTAGGTTGCAAGCTCATGATTTTGAGCAATCGGATGAGCTCGATTTTCAGCTAATGCATCGAGGGTTTCAAGCAAAGGCTCTGCTGCTAATTCGGCTAATCTATCGTGCAAGCTATGGGCTGTTGCATTGGCGGGTATTTTACAGGTTGCACGTGCAAGCATTGGGCCTGTATCCATACCTGCATCTAATTGCATGATGGTTACCCCGGTTTCGGCGTCACCGTGCAGTAAACTTGCCTGAATAGGCGATGCACCACGCCAGTTTGGCAGAAGCGATGCATGCACATTAATGCAGCCCAAGCGAGGAATATCAAGTACGGCTTGGGGTAAAATTAAACCGTAAGCAATCACCACTAAAATATCAGGTTTGAGTGCTTTGAGCTCGTCTTGGGCCGCTTGATTTTTAAAGTTTAATGGTTGATACACAGGAATGTGGTGTGCCTCAGCCCATTGTTTAGCTGGAGACGCCTGCATGCGACGACCACGACCTGCAGGGCGATCGGGTTGTGTGTAAATTGCTGAGAGATGATGCTTGGAGGCAGCAAGTGCATCGAGCGCTGGGCAGGTAAACGCAGGCGTTCCTGCAAAAACAATATTTAGAGTCATAATTTAATTTTTATTTTAATTTTGGCGTTTAAATTTATCGAGTTTTTTCTTGGCCATGGCGCGCTTAAGCGGTGATAAATGATCAACAAAAAGCTTACCGTTGAGGTGATCTATCTCATGCTGAAAACAGTGACTTAGCAAGCCTGTGCCGGTCATTTCAAATGTATTTCCAAGGCGATCTTGCGCGCGTACCGTGACGATTTCGGAACGTGTCACGGTATCAAAAGCACCAGGAACCGATAAGCAACCTTCTTGTGATTTAACCGAACCTTCGAATTGAATAATTTCAGGATTAGCGAGAACCAGCTGTTGGCTTTTATCACCGATGACATCAATCACTGTGAGCATCAAATTAAGACCAATTTGTGGTGCTGCAAGCCCGATACCTTTGGCGTGATACATGGTATCAAACATATCGTTGATTAACACATCAAGCTTATTGTCAAACACTTCGACCGGCGCATTTTTTTGTCGTAAGCGCGCATCAGGAAGGTAAATAATTTTATGGATAGCCATAATCGTGCAGAGCCTTATATTATTTAAATATTTAAATATTTAAATTAATTAATAGAATTAAGATAATAGATGACAATAGAATACGCTAATTATACAATAAATTATTGCTTTACAGCAATGAACAAGCTTACACCAACCTTAAGTGGATATTACACGGATGACATAACGGAAGAATTTAATTTATGAATAATCAACATGCTTTATTGATGTTAAATCGCTTACCTCATGTGGGGCCGCGAACCATCGCAAAACTTTTGCGACGTTGGCCTGAGCCAAAAAATATTTTTAGTTTATCGCTGACAGACCTGCTTCATGCCGGTGTGCCAGAGCGCCTTGCGAACATACTTCTTCATGCAAGTATCAACTTGATTGATCATGATTTACGTTGGCAAGATCAACCAAATCATACACTATTGACCTGGTTTGACGCTGCGTATCCGGCATTATTAAAAGAAATATCGGATGCACCTCCGGTATTATATGCTCTAGGGGATATCAATAGCTTAAAAGGGCCTAAGCTTGCGATGGTGGGCACACGCACACCGACCATCACCGGAGCCGAAACCGCTTGGCAATTTGCTCGCGACTTAGGCGAGCAGGGCGTGACGATTGTCAGTGGTCTTGCACGAGGGATTGATGGCGAGGCTCACCGAGGGTGTCTTGCCGGTCAAGGACGAACCATTGCGGTATTAGGAACAGGAATTGATTGCAATTATCCTCATCAACATGCAAAATTAAAAGAAGAGATTAAAGAAAAAGGTCTTGTTTTGAGTGAGTTTCCCTTGGGAACACCTCCAGCAGCTGGACATTTTCCGCGTAGAAATCGCATCATAAGCGGTTTATCTGATGCAACATTGGTTGTTGAATGCTCGCTGAATAGCGGATCGTTAATTACGGCGCATTTGGCTTTAGAACAAAATCGTAATGTCATGGCACTGCCGGGTTCGATTCATAATCCCGAGGCAAAAGGTTGTCATGCATTGTTGCAGCAAGGCGCTGCATTGGTCACTTCTCCGCAAGAGGTTTTGCAGGAGCTTTGTGTTGAACGTACATATAAAGAGCGTGTCAATGATGTTAGTTTGACCGCCGTCGGGGACGAGGGGTCTTTGATTGCGTATATCAGCTTCGATGTGACCACCGTTGATAAAATCGTGGATCGAAGCAATGTGCCGGTTGAAGATGTGATGAATGATTTGGCAGAATTAGAACTGATGGGGCACGTTAAAGCGGTTCCCGGAGGCTATATAAGGTGTAAACGATGAAAGATAATTTTCTTGAGATGTTACTTAGTTTATTTGAGCAAACATTAACTCAATTAAAAGAAGCGTATATTCCTGAATTACCCGATGAGTTAAGCGCTTTAAACAAACTCAATGCAGAACAAGAATTAAATCAAGCAACCCGAGTTAAGGTTTCGTCAACGAGCGGAAAAAAAACAACGATTGAAATGCTTTGGTTTCGTTCGGCTAATAGCCAAAGCACACGCGTATTCACAGCCGAAGAGCAACTCAGGTTTACGCGTGCGAGCCAACAATTCTTGAAAAGATTAAGACGGTTGGATGTACTTCCTCCAGATGCCATGGAACTTGTCATCAATCGACTGATGTTTTCTGAATCACGTTTTGTTAATCTGCAAGAAACAAAATGGGCCGTTCGTAACACGTTTGCAGAACGTTTGTCTTCTGATCAGTTGGCTTTCTTAGATCTTGTTTTATATCAAAAAGAAGACGGTTTAGCGTTGCATTAATTAAAAAATTAAAAATAAGGTTAAAATCTGCATGAGCAAACACTTAGTTATCGTTGAGTCACCAGCAAAAGCTAAAACGATCGAAAAATATTTAGGAAAAGATTATCATGTGCTGGCCTCTTACGGTCATGTTCGCGATTTACCGGCAAAAAAAGGATCGGTCAATCCTGATGCTAATTTTGCAATGACGTATACGCCTATCGAACGTAACGCCAAACATGTGGATCGTATTGCTAAAGCCATGCAGCGATCAGATACTCTCTTACTTGCAACTGACCCGGATCGCGAAGGTGAAGCTATTTCGTGGCATGTACACGAAATGATGAAAGAGCGAAAATTGCTTGAAGGCAAAACAGTTCAGCGCATTGTGTTTCATGAAATAACCAAATCAGCCATTCAAGATGCGATTAAAAAACCACGCGATGTTTTGATGGATATGGTGAATGCACAACAAGCTCGACGTGCATTAGATTATTTGGTGGGTTTTAATTTATCCCCGTTATTGTGGAAAAAAGTACGTCCTGGTTTATCTGCTGGACGGGTTCAAAGTCCGGCCTTGCGCTTAATTGTGGAGCGTGAAGAAGAAATTGAACGTTTTGAGACACAAGAGTATTGGCGGATCCAAGCGCTTTCTGAATCAAAAGGCACATCGTTTGAAGCGCGTCTTACGCATTACAAATCAGAAAAATTACAGCAATTTACGATTAATCATACGGAACAAGCTCATCAAATACGCGATGTTTTATTGGCT
>JAACPN010000065.1 GCA_009995425.1 Legionella sp.
TACAAGTGGAGACTTCGGACTTCAAGGCTTGTACTTTGGTTTGAACTGGTTAGGAAACGTTGCTTAATTGCACGGAGCTTAGCACCTAAAAAAGGCCGTCGGAAACGACGGCTTTTTTTTATGAGTTATTTGAACTTTATGGTAGGATAGGTTCGTTTTATTTTTTGTTTTGGGTAGGAGTCACTCGATGTCGGTTATGTCGGATAGGTGGATAAAAAAAATGTCGCTTGAACATGGCATGATTGAGCCATTTGAGCAAGGGCAAGTGCGTGAAAACGAACAGGGTCGTATTGTGTCGTATGGTGTATCAAGTTACGGCTATGATGTGCGTTGTGCTCCTGAATTCAAAGTATTTACCAATATTAATTCGGTGATTGTTGATCCTAAAGCGTTTGATGAAAATAGTTTTATTGATGTGAACTCAGATGTGTGTATTATTCCTCCGAATTCGTTTGCATTAGCACGAACCGTTGAGTATTTTCGAATTCCTCGGGATGTGTTGACGGTCTGCTTGGGCAAGTCAACGTATGCACGCTGTGGCATTATTGTGAACGTCACACCGCTTGAGCCCGAGTGGGAAGGTCATGTGACGTTGGAATTCTCAAACACCACAACGTTGCCTGCAAAGATTTATGCTAATGAAGGTGTGGCACAAATGATCTTTTTAGGTGCGGATGAGCCGTGCGAGGTGTCTTATCGAGATCGCGCAGGAAAATATCAAAATCAAACCGGTGTTACCTTGCCCCGGACTTAATTTAGTATGACTCGTTATCCTGAAGGGGATAGTAGGTATGACGAGAGGCCTCCACGCGCGCCCGCAGTTCTTTGCCTGGCTTGAAATGTGGCGTGTTTTTTTCTTCCGTGACAACTTTTTCGCCTGTTTTAGGATTATGTGCATGACGCGGCGGTCTATGTCGTAGCGAAAAACTTCCAAATCCCCTAATTTCAATGCGTTCACCCTGTGTGAGCGAGTGACTCATCGTTTCAAGAATTAAATTAACGCCTTCCATGATGCGTTTTTCGGGTAAATGCGTCATGTCAGCGGCAAGGTTTGCTATAAGCTCCGATTTAATCATGATTGCCCCAACCGTTTTATTCGTATTTTTTCTATATTTTTTCATCTTACGATATAAGTATAGACATGAAAAGAAATGATTCAATTAAAATAAAATCAATCCTTTGATTTTGTGTGAAATCTTGCATTATTCAAAAAAATTACCTATTAGTTATAACTAACAGGATTAAAAATAATTGAACCGATGGAGAGGATCATGCAAATTAAACAGGCTTTTGTTGCGATGTTATTATGTTTACCTGTCCTTGGTCATGCAGCGCATATGGATGATGTACGCGGCGCGAGGTATTGCGAAGTCATTGTTTCGCAGGGTCGTTTGACCCTTGCGGTATACAACACCATGGGCTTAAACGAATGTCCAGATACACAGTGGAAACAAATAACTCCTAAACTACTTAAAAAAGATATGAAAGCACGGATTGCGATTCTTAATGGCCCACGTTTTTGGACCACGGATGCAATCGATAGCGTGCCGATGACCGATGTGTCAAAAAAAGAAATAAAAGGCCTATCCATGAAAAAAGTAGCCTTGGTACACATTAAATTGAGTGATCTTGTCAAAGGCCATAAACCGTATAATCAACATCATGTGGATCGGAATGTTATTTGGACTTATAAATCAGGAAAGCCTGTGTATGAACTGATTGATCCAGCAGGTCATGTGTATGTCATGCAATCTTACAGTCTTGATAAAGCCAAGCAAACACCTCTTAGCTTAGCTCAGTTAGGCGATAAGCTTAAATTACCATCGGGTTGGCATTATCGAACCGGTGTTTTAAAACAGGACACACAGTTACCGTGTGTGGATAAAAAAGCGATTGTTATCCAAGATGATTTTTTAAATACGTATCAATTAGCCGCCCATGATTTTCTGAATTGATGTTGAAACCGTGCTATGCTTCGCCAAGCAAATTTTATGAGAAGAGGCACGGTTTTGACACAACAATTAATCATCACGCGTCCTGACGATTGGCATGTTCATTTTCGAGATGGTGCAATGCTTGAGCATACCGTGCCCGCTACGGCGTGTCATATGGGGCGTGCCTTGGTGATGCCTAATTTAACCCCGCCATTAACGAGCTTATCGAGCGTTTTGGCTTATCGTGAACGTATTTTATTTGCCGCCAAAGCCTATCCACACTTTACGCCTTACATGACGCTTTATCTCAACGAATATGTTGATCCTGAGGTATTTAAAGCAGTTCAAGAACACAGGTTTATTTTAGGGGCGAAATTATACCCAGCCGGCGTCACAACAAATGCCGAAGCGGGTGCTCGCTCGATTCAGGCGTTATATCCAGTATTTGAGGCCATGCAAGCGGCTGATGTGGTCTTACAAGTGCATGGTGAAGTATTAGACGGCGATATTTTTGAACGTGAGGCATTATTTATTGAACGCGAGCTTAAGCCTTTAATACAACATTTTCCTAAGTTACGTGTGGTGCTTGAGCATATATCAACAGAAGCCGCGGTTGATTTTGTGCGTGATGGACCCCGCACGCTTGCAGCGACCATCACACCCCATCATCTCTTGTACAACCGCAATCAATTACTCGCAGGCGGTATTCGACCCCATTATTATTGCTTGCCTATTTTAAAGCACGCAAACGATCAGCGTGCATTGCAGGTTGCTGCGATGAGCGGTAACCCCAAGTTTTTTGCCGGCTCCGATAGTGCGCCTCATGGCATTCATCAAAAAGAATGCAGCGAAGGCTGTGCAGGCATATTTTCAGCGCCATTTGCTTTATCGATGTATGCCGAGGTGTTTGATGCGGTGGGTGCATTGGATAAATTAGACGCGTTTTTAGGACGTTTTGGTGCCGAATTTTATCGTCTTTTACCGTCATCCGATAAAATTCAGCTGACACGTCAACCATTAGATGTACCTCGTCACTTAGATTTAGGCCAGACACAGGTCGTGCCCGTGAATGCCGGCGGTCGTTTTGCCTGGAGTGTTCAATGATAAAAAAACGTTTTCGTGGTTTTTTGCCCGTTGTCGTCGATGTCGAAACCGCCGGTGTCGATGCCTCCAAACATGCAGTGCTTGAGATATGTGTGGTATTACTTAAGTACACACACGATAAAAAACTTGAGGTCGGATCCTCAAGCTTTGAGCATGTTTTACCGTTTGAGGGCGCGTTACTTGATCCGGAGTCGTTGGCATTTAACGGTATTGATCCGTTTCAACCCCTTCGAGGAGCTGTGGATGAAAAACAGGCGCTCACACGTTTATTTGCACCTATTTGGGAGGCTATTAAGGTAAATCAATGCACACGGGCCGTTTTGGTTGGCCATAATGCTTGGTTTGATTTGGCTTTTATTAATGCAGCAGCTGAACGGGCGGGGGTTAAATCACCGTTTCATCGTTTCACGAGTTTTGATACCGCAACGCTTGCAGGGGTGCATTATGGCCAAACCGTACTTGCAAAAGCGATGAAAGTTGCGGGTATTCCGTTTAATACAAACGAAGCACACTCAGCGATTTATGATGCAGAAAAAACGGCCGCCTTGTTTTGTGAGATCATCAATACATGGCAGCCGTTTAAATAAACTTAGAGGGAGCTGCTGTGTTCAGCCAAATACTCTGCAACACCTTCTGGTGAGGCATTCATACCGGCATCCCCTTTTTTCCAGCCTGCTGGGCATACTTCACCGTGCTTTTCTGTAAATTGTACCGCATCAATCAATCGAAGCAGTTCATCAACATTGCGACCAATTGGTAAGTCATTCACGAGTTGTGCACGAACCACGCCGTGATTATCAATAATAAACACGCCACGTAAAGCAACACCTGCTTCAGGATGTTCAACGCCATACGCTTGGCAAATACGATGGTTCATGTCAGCGACCATCGTGAATTTAACTTCACCAATTCCGCCATCGCTTATAGGTGTTTTACGGTACGCATTGTGGGTAAAATGGGAATCGATAGACACGGTCACAACTTCGGTTCCGCGAGCGGCAAATTCTTCTAAGCGACGATCCAGTGCAATCAGTTCAGAAGGACAAACAAACGTGAAATCGAGCGGATAGAAAAATACCACGCCGTATTTACCATTTAGGTGCTCTTTTAGATTGAAGTTATTCACAATCTCACCGTTACCGAGTACGGCCGGTGCTGTAAAATCTGGGGCTTGTTGTGTGACTAAAACGCTCATGTGATTCTCCGTAGGGATTAATAAAAATTAATAGTTTAAATTGTGTTAAGATGCAGCCGCTTCTTGTAATAACGGACCAAGTTCACCTTGCTCGTGCATGTCCATCACAATATCACAACCACCGATTAATTCACCGTTGATATAAAGCTGAGGAAATGTCGGCCAGTTTGCGTAGTGTGGTAAAGTTTGTCGGATGTCTGGATTGGCCAGCACATCAACCGAGGCGAAGTTAACATCATAGGCTTGCAGGCATTGCACGACTTGTGATGAAAAACCACACTGTGGAAATTGAGGCGTGCCCTTCATGTAAAGTAAAATCGTATGATCGGCGATTTGTTGTTTGATTTTTTCTAATGTATTCGTTGTATCCATGGTAAAACCCGTTAATTTTTTTGATTTGAATGCGTAATTATCGGGTAAGCTGACGGCTTACGCAACCGTAATTCCTATAAAATTCTGATGTTTCATGTTTCGTTTGAAAGCGTGGCTAAGCCTGATACACTAACCATTATTTTTTAGGAGATGAACATGACCTTTACGTTACCTGCTTTACCCTATGCGATGGATGCTTTGGCGCCTCATATTTCAAAAGAAACATTAGAGTACCATTATGGTAAGCATCACCAAACCTACGTGACAAACTTGAATAAGTTAGTCGAAGGCACCGACTCAGCAACCTTGTCGCTTGAAGAGTTGATTAAAACTGCATCGGGCGGCGTGTTTAATAATGCAGCGCAGGTGTGGAACCACAGTTTTTATTGGGAATGCTTGAGTCCAAACGGCGGTGGTGAACCTTCCGGTGCATTGTTGGATGCGATTACACAAGCGTTTGGTTCGTTTATGGCATTCAAAGAACAGTTTACTCAGGCCGCGATCACAACCTTTGGTTCTGGGTGGGCATGGCTCGTACAAGATGTTGACGGCCAACTTAAAATTACCAGCACAAGTAATGCTGCTAATCCTATGACATCAGGACTCACGCCGCTATTAACGTGTGATGTGTGGGAGCATGCTTATTATATTGATTACCGTAACCGTCGTCCTGATTATTTAAATGCATTTTGGGCATTGGTGAATTGGGATTTTGTTGCTTCAAATTTAGGCTAGGAGATACAGCATGGCTTTGGCGACAACCTACCATCCACTCCCCGTTGCTTTTACACACGGTGAAGGCGCTTGGCTCTATGATGAGCAGGGGCGTGCGTATTTAGATGGGATGAGTGGGATCGCGGTGTGTGGGTTGGGCCATGCGCATCCGGATGTGACGCATACGATTCAAACCCAAGCGGCGAAGCTTGTGCATACATCGAATGCGGTTCGCATTTTAGAGCAGGAAGCGTTGGCGGATAAAATCACGGAGCTTACAGGTATGCCCGAGGTGTTTTTTTGTAACTCGGGCTCTGAAGCCAATGAAACAGCGATCAAGCTTACGCGTTTATTTGGTCATAAAAAAGGAATCGATACGCCTTCGATGATCGTGATGACCGGTGCTTTTCATGGTCGATCGATGGCAACGTTAACGGCGACCGGGGGGCGGAAGCATCAGGCGGGGTTTGATCCGTTGGTTCCAGGCTTTGTGCGTGCACCGTTTAACGATATTGAAGCAATTGCAACCATTGCGTCAAATCGTCAAGATATCGTTGCTGTGATGCTTGAGCCGATTCAAGGCGAAGGCGGCCTGACCGTTGCAGATGAGGCGTACTTACATGCCGTGGTTGAATTGTGCAAAATCAACGATTGGTTGTTAATTTTTGATGAAGTTCAAACCGGCAATGGACGCACGGGTGATTTGTTTGCTTGCATGGGCTTAGGTATTCAACCTGACATTTTGACTACCGCTAAAGGTCTTGGAAACGGTATGCCTATTGGTGCGTGTTTGATCGGTGAGCGTGCATATGGCTTATTTAAGCCGGGTAGTCATGGTTCAACGTTTGGTGGTAATCCTTTGGCGTGTGCTACGGCGCATACCGTGCTTGATGTGATTGTGCGCGATAATTTATGTGCGCGCGCCGCGGCGTTAGGGCTTAAATTAAAACAGGCGTTGGTGGCGCGCATCGGCGACCATCCGCGTGTTCGCGGTATTCGAGGTAAAGGTTTGATGCTGGGCGTGGAGCTTGATGGTCCTGCCCATGCTATTAAGCAGCTAGGCCTTGATGAAGGCGTTTTACTGAACGTGACGTCAGAAACGGTCATACGTTTGCTCCCGCCACTGATTATGAATGACGAAGAGTTGGATGAATTGATCGAGCGATTTATTCGAGCGTTTGAGCGGTTTGTGGGGCATTGATGTCTAAGTGTCCCTGTGGGTCAGCGCGAGATTATGCAGAGTGTTGTCAGCCTTATTTAACAGCCCAAGCTACGCCTAAAACGCCTGAAGCTTTGATGCGCTCGCGTTACACGGCTTATACCATGGCTGATATTGCGTATATTGAGAAAACCCAGCGTGGCAAGGCGGCAGAAGGCTTTCATGCTTTGGATGCCTATGTTTGGGCCAAACGTGTGACATGGCTTAAATTAGAGGTGCTCAACACATCAATTATTAGAAAATCTCAAATAGGCTACGTTGAATTTATCGCAAGATTTATTGATGCAGGTTTTACGCAATTGATACATGAAAAAAGTGAGTTTATAAAAAAAGCAGGGCAGTGGTTTTATGTTGATGGCGTGCACGTGCCATGACCGACGTGATCATTACGCGGAAAAAAATTAAAAATTTAATCTTGCGGGTCACGCGTGACGGCCAGGTGAAAATCAGTGCGCCTCATCGGTGCCCTAAAAAAATCATTGATGATTTTTTGGCGCAAAAACAAACTTGGATAGCCAAGCAGCAAAGCATCATTCGGCAACACGTAAGCCGGCAACCACCCCCTACTCTAACACACCAGCATCGGCAGCAGATGAAAGAAATATTACCTCCATTATTTGAAAAATGGGAAGCTATTATCGGTGTGAAAGCCCATGAATGGGGGGTGAAGGCGATGAAAACGCGTTGGGGCTCCTGTAATACCGTAAAAAAACGTATTTGGATTAATTTACACTTAATTCATAAACCACGGATTTGTTTAGAGTATGTGCTTGTGCATGAACTCGTGCATTTGTTGGAAGCAAGCCACAATCAGCGGTT
Source organism: Legionella sp. (assembly GCA_009995425.1). Taxonomy (GTDB): domain Bacteria; phylum Pseudomonadota; class Gammaproteobacteria; order Legionellales; family Legionellaceae; genus JAALKW01. Next base: position 7,358 of record JAACPN010000065.1, read on the forward strand.
TTATGCGCTCATGACCGAGTTCATGCCGGACTGGAAAGCGCATCGGCAGTTACTTAAAACACATTAAATTTACTTAAGCCGCTGCCTGAGCACTTCATATAAGCAAACGCCGGTTGCAACCGACACGTTTAAACTTGAAACCTGGCCCTGCATGGGTAACGCGAACAAACCATCGCATACATCACGTGTGAGGCGCCTGAGACCTGTGCCTTCGGCACCCATAGCAATGGCTATTGAGCTCTTGCTGTAATCGATGTTGTAAATTGACTGCTCGGCTTCACCTGCTGCGCCATAAATCCAAATACCGGCTTCTTGAAGCGTTCGCATGCTGCGGGCCAGGTTGGTCACGCGTACAAACGGTACCGACTCAGCGGCTCCCGAGGCGACTTTACTCACCACCGGTGTGATGTCGGCACTGTTATCTTTGGGTGCCACCACAAAATCAACACCCGTGGCATCTGCACTGCGGAGGCAAGCGCCTAGATTATGTGGATCGGTGACGCCATCTAAAATCAGAATCAAAGCCGGCTTTTGAGCGGCTTCTAATAAATCAGGCAAATCGGCTTCGACGTAAGGCTTGAGCGCTTCGACTTCAGCAACAATGCCTTGGTGAGATACATCGCCAAAACGCTGCCTCATGGTATCTGGGGTGAGTGCTTCAACAGATACATTTTCACGCGCCGCGGCATCGAGTGCAGTTTGTAGGCGTTGATCTTTCCGATGTTGGCTGACATAAATTTTATACACATGTCGCATGGGATTATTAAGCACTGCAGTGACCGGGTGAAGGCCATAAATAAGATGTTCTGCCATGTTATTCTGTCTCGTCTAAAACGGGTTCAAAGTCTATTTTACGTTCGTCCAAATCAACGCGTGCCACAAGCACGGTCATGGGATCGCCTAAGCGGTAGCTGTGCCCGGAACGCTCGCTGGTCAAGCGGTGCTTAACGGCATCAAACGTATAATAATCGTTTTTTAGTGAGGTGACATGCACCAAGCCTTCAACATAAATATCGTTGAGTTCTACAAATAATCCAAAGCCTGTCACGCCTGCAATTTTACCTTTAAAGACTTGTCCGACTTTGTCTTGCATGTATTCACACTTGAGCCACGAGACCACATCTCGTGTTGCTTCATCAGCGCGCCGCTCCGTGGATGAGCAGTGCTTGCCAAAGCGGCCCATGTCCTTCGCCTTGTATGAAAAACCGTCGGCCGTATTGTTATCTAAAATATGACCGATGGCGCGATGAATCAGTAAGTCAGGATAACGTCGAATGGGCGATGTAAAATGTGTGTAAGCAGGATAGGCAAGACCAAAGTGCCCGTCGTTGGCTTCGATGTATTGGGCTTGCTTTAACGAACGCAGCATCACAGTTTCGATAAGATGACGTTCTGGGCGGTCGCCTACGGATAAGAGCGTTGTTTGAAAATCTTTGGGTGATGGTTTTTTGCCGCCACCAAGCGTTAATCCAAACTCACCTAAAAACTGCCGTAGCGCTAAAATTTTATCTTCTGCAGGTGCTGGGTGCACGCGGTAAAGTGTTGGGATCTCTGCTTTTTCAAGAAATTTTGCGGTCGCGACATTGGCCGCCAACATACACTCTTCGATTAGGCGATGGGCATCGTTACGTACCACGGGTATAATTTGTTGAATTTTTCGATGTTCATCAAAAACAATGCGTGTTTCTGTGGTATTAAAATCCATGGCGCCACGCGTTTTTCGTGTTTTAGCAAGCACGTGATAAAGTGCATGAAGATGTTGTACGGCAGGCCAAATCGACGCATGTTGTTTCGAATCACACGCGCCTGCGGTGAGCCAATCACTCACTTGTGTGTAGGTGAGCCTGGCATGTGAATGAATCGCCGCGCGATAAACACGCGTACGTTGAATTTTTCCCTCTGCGGTGATCGCCATTTCCATGACCATACAAAGCCTATCAACCAAGGGCTTGAGCGAGCAAATGCCGTTGGAGAGTACTTCAGGCAGCATAGGGATCACTTTTTCAGGAAAATAAACCGAGTTTCCACGTCGTGCAGCTTCTTGATCGAGAGCCGAGTTGATGGCCACATAATGACTGACGTCGGCAATGGCGACATAAAGTTGAAAGCCACCTTTAGGTTTGGGTTTGCAATAGACAGCATCATCAAAATCTTTGGCGTCTTCGCCGTCGATGGTCACAAAAGGTAAGTGACGCAGGTCTGTTCGTTTGAGCAGATCCGATTCACGTACGGTATCAGGAACATCTTTGAGTGAAGCATGCACGTCGTCAGGCCATTCGGCAGGGAGTCCGTGCGCTAGAATTGCGACTTCGATTTCCATACCCGGTGCCATGTGCTCGCCGAGCACTTGAATAATTTTTCCAATGGCGTGTGAACGTTTGTTTGGATAGCTTACGATTTCGACCAGGACAATTTGACCGTCGGTTGCCTCATGGATGGAGTCAGGCGGAATCGAGATATCTTGTGTTAATCGCTTGCTGTCGGGCGAGACAAAATTCACGCCTTGTTCAGAGAAAAATCGACCAACAACACGAGGATTAGCATGTTCAACAATTTCATGAATTTTGCATTCAGGTCGGCCGCGACGATCGGTCCCAGATTTGTGTGCAAGTACCGTGTCGCCATGCATCACGGTACGCATTTCTCGTGGTGAAATGAGCATATCGGTTGAGCCGTCGTCAGGAATAAAAAATCCAAAGCCATCGGGATGTCCTTGGACGGTGCCGCGCTGTAAGCTAATTTTATCAAGCAGGCAATAGCGACCGCGACGGTCTTGCATGAGTTGACGATCACGTAGCATGGCGCGTAGGCGGAAACCTAATGCGTCTTCTTGTGCTTCTTGTTTTATATTGAGCGCTGAAATGAGTTGTTTTTTAGAAATAGGGCGCCCAAACTCAACCAAGGTTTCTAAAATAAATTCACGGCTTGGAATGGGGTTGTCGTATTTTTCCCGCTCACGTTGATGAAACGGGTCTTGTTTTTCAGAAGATTTTGGTTTTTTAGCCACGGTGGTCCTTCATGGTTAAATTAAGTGAATACCCTAGTTTAGCATTTATTGTGCCTCGGGGGGTAATTCAAAACCATGTCGTCCAATATAGGCGGTTAACGCAGTCAACGTCATGTTTTCTCCGGCCCAAAAAACACCGTGGGTATGCTTTGGGCGCGAAGTAATCGGCCATTCACACACAGCCAGTACGCGTTCACAGGCGATCTGTTGCTCGTGCCCGGGTTTGGATTCGATGCAGTTTAATACAAGATCGGTCTTATCGAGCGCAAGTGCCGACCATTGATTACCTTGAAGGCGACTGCTCCAGCCGGGATCAAAATTTTCATCGGAGGCGGCATGGGTCATCCATACATCATAGGCTGATAGGTTATGCACCATAAGCACACGCAGATCACCGGCGGGGAGATGCAAATCTTCGCCTTGAAGAGCAAAGGCTTTGCATGCTTTGGGGAAGATTTCAGTAGAAGATATTTCGGCTCGGGCTAAGTTAAAATAAGCCGAGATGAAGATGATAAATATCATTCGTATGGCATGCATGAATTTTTCCTACAAAACAAGCGAAAGTGTATCGAAAGCGTATCATAAGATTAGCTATAAATCCGTAGGAATATGTTACGATGGTTTTATTTGGATGAGGTGTCATTGTGAATCAACATATAGATGTTTTAGATGTTTCTGCAATTTTAAGCCTGCAGCGTGATGCCATTGTGCGTTGGAAGGCGTTACCCGAGGTTAATTTTATTGCGGAAGGATTTTTGGCTTTGGTTGAAAAAAATCATGCGTTTAATTATCAGCTCTGGCATGCTGAGGATAAGGCCAGGCGCGAAGATAAAGGCTATGAATTTGTTTATCACGCCAAACGCGCCATCGATGGTTTTAATCAGCAACGCAACGATTGCATGGAGGCCATCGACGATTGGGTGACCGATGCATTAATGCCCGCATCCCCCGAGCATTGCCCTGTGCACTCCGAAACCCCGGGCATGATGATTGATAGATTATCGATCTTAGCGCTCAAACATTATCACATGGAAGCACAGACTAAGCGCGAAGATGTCGATGATGCGCACCGTGACGCATGCGCATCGAAGCTTCGTATTATTGATGTGCAACAGCAGCAATTAGCGCGATGTTTGGATGAGTTATTACAAGAAACCAAGCAGAAGATACGCACGTTTAGAACCTATCGTCAGTGTAAGATGTATAACGATGCTGCGTTGAATCCAGAACTGTATTAAAACATTGCGTTAAGCATGCTCAGGTGAAGGTGTTGCTGTGCGTTCATCTTCATGATTAAAATTAAATGTTGAAGCAGGGCGCGGTGTGAAGAATAAGTTGAATCTATTAGTAAAAAAGCCAGAATTTGATTCAGTTTGAGGCAGTGTTGAGTCATAAGACGCGGCTTTTTTGATGTTAGAAGAGGCGGTTCGATTGTTGGGTGTCGAGGGAGGGAGGTTTTGCATGTGTTCAGGCGAGTCGCGGTATGTTTCGTATTCCTCCTGTTCTTCCTGTTTTTCGTTGCGTCGTAAAGGTGAAGGTTGTTCATCTGGACTCGAGTCGGAATCTGAGCCTGAATCATAGGCCATGGCTTCTTCTGTTGTTGGTGCTATGCTTGAGGTTGTTCCTGGATTGTCGCCTGGGCGTGTTCCGGGCTTTTCTCGAAGGTCTTTTGCATATTTAGCGAGTGCGCGAAAGGCCCAAATTATAGCGCCAATCACGAGAGCTATTTTTAATGTGAGCGATAACCAAGGGTGGTCATTTTCTTGATCGTGGTGGCTGCTGGCATCAAAGAGTGTAAGCACAATAAAATCAGCTGATTTGGGCCCTTTCATAATCCCCGATCCTGTTGAGCGAAGAACTTCTAACCAGCTCAAGAAAGTCCATTGTTTGAGAGGTGTACCATCACATAGTTTAGCAAACGCGGTCTCATTTTCGATCGCAGTGAGTATGTGTGTATCATGAGAGTTTTTTATGTTGTGGATAATGTCATTAACAGCCCTGAGCTGCGTCGCTGCATCTGTTTGTTGTTGCTCGCGATGTTGCGCCGCGGCCGATATGACGACGGCAATTGATGCGAGGATGATGGCGCAGGAAAGGATAACGCAGCCGACAACAAAAGCTTGGGGGAGTGCCGCTGCAAAAAAAACTTTATTGATGAGCGATGCTGCAAAAATTCCCGTAACAATCGTACCATGCGAGGTTAGACCATGTTTGAGGCCAATGAAAAAAGCTTCCGTGGATGATGTTGAGCTGATGGCATGAAGTGCGTCATAAGCATCTTTAATCTTTGCATAAGTCCTGTCGGATTCTGTTTCATCACGAAGGTACGCCTGGTAGGCTGCTTCATCTTCTTCGGTATCTCTTTTAAAGCTGTCATCAGCGTTTCTATGAAGTCTTTCTCTTTGGTGCGCGATTGTAGCCAGTTGTGCCTGAAGGGTTTGAACTTCTGAAATAAGCACGGCTTTTTTTTCAGAAATGCGAAGGAGACGGTCATATTCTCTTTCTTCTTGTAAGCGCGTAAAAATACAGGCAACCGCACATACCACCGAAATGATGGCGACGGTGGTAAGAATTTCTGGAGATAGCGTGATAAGAGAAATAAGCCCCATAAAAAAATAGAGGCCACCGGTAAAACCATCAAAGCCGGCAGATAGGTAGCATTTGAAGCGGTTGTTATGTTCGTGATTCGTGTTTTTTTTGTCTAAGTTTTGATTGAGCTCAAGAGAAACTTGGTGATTAAATTCTTTGAAATGACGGTCAGCGTGCTTGGGAAGTATGGTTTGCCATTGAATTAAACTTGGGTGTTTTCTATCGATATGGTGAGGTAAACGATGCTTCTTCTCGAGAAATGTGTTGAGTTCCTCAGGCGTTAGTTTTAGATCTTCTGCTTCTCCGTGACGATTGACGTAGTACAATCTACGTTTTTCGCGGTTATTTTTGTTAATCAAAAGATAGCTGTTCTTATGGTCTTTCTTTAAAACCTCTTCGCTCGCAGGAAGACGGGTGAGGCTTTGATCAAAGCGGCCCCAGTCAAGACGTTCTTGAGATAGAGCTTCGTTTTTGTCCATGCTTTTTTTACGGATGGTCACCATGTGACGATTCCACCAGCGGTTGTACATGGAAGGTATACCCAGT
>JAACPN010000011.1 GCA_009995425.1 Legionella sp.
AGAGATTTTTCCATGCCCTCTCCCCATCCCTCTCCCGAAAAAAGCGAGGAGCACTGCTCATACTCCGCGTCGGGAGAGGGGGTATCCGTGCCACATTAAGCTCGGCACCCCAATCAAATTCTAAGATGGTTTACGAAAAAATAACTTTCAAATGCACCAAAAGACCCCTAAATTACTGAGATTTTTTTATAAGCGGGAATTGCTGGCCAATTGCTAGTACAAGTATTGTTGGTCAAGGGAAGGTTATAAAATATAAAATGACATTCTGTCTTCTACTAAATCAGGGAAGAAATAACTTATGATGTTAACTCCTATGGGTTTATATAGGTTGAAGCATATCATACCCAAAATTGTTATGCAATAAAACTGTTCTTATTGGCCTTTAATTGACGTCCCGAAATTATATCATGCCTTCGATCAGTTTATCTGCACCGATCAGGGGAAGGATGCGGAAGAGAACGTTGTTGATAACGCCCTCTTCTGCCTGGGTAAGGAATTTAATTTTACGCTCTTTCCAGGCAAGTGTTTGAATTAAACTCGCCGCAACGACAGAAGGCTTGTCCATGTTATGAATTAAAACCTCGGTTGCGCCACCTCGAATACTTGTGCTGATGGGGCAGCAGATAACAAGACCTGTTTTTTGATTATATGTTTTTGATGATAAAATAAAGGCAGGTCGATATTTTCCAATCTCACGGCCTTTTGTTGGCTCAAAATCTATCCATACGATATGATTGCGCTCAGGGATATAGCTTGTGCTCATGATTCACCAACCTCTTTTGCGATGGGCTTGGCAAGTAAGTCGGCATGGGCAAGTTCAGGTGTTAAGCCTTTAAGTAATTGCTCTTCATCAAATGGAAAGCGTGCCTGTTTTTGAGATACGCGTTTTTTTAGCACGAAACCCTCTTCGTTAACATCAATTTCAACGAGCATTCCTTCTTTAAAGTGAGGAATATCGCGCAAAGCACCTGAAACCCTGAGTGCTAAGCCATTACCCCATTTTTGAATTTTAGCTTCTACTTTCATGTGATGACCTCTGTTATGGGATAATTAAAGTATATACAATGTTGAAACAAAATCAACATGTGTATTTAGCTCAATCATGTGTATTTAGCTCAATAAAGAATACAAGGGGGGGGTTGTGCCAAATAAACATTTTAGGTATACTTCCTTCAGTTGATGCGGGGTGGAGCAGCTTGGTAGCTCGTCGGGCTCATAACCCGAAGGTCGTAGGTTCAAATCCTGCCCCCGCTACCACTTCTATATGAACCTCATTTATGAGGTTTTTTATTACCTAATATTTTTTAAAATTTTACGAAGCCAATTTATGATCCAACAGGAAATAGAAGCACTCATACGCCCAAGTATCGAAAGCATGGGCATTGAATTTTGGGGCTGTGAATATCACCGGCAAGGGCGGCATAGTCTTTTACGCATCTATATTGATACACCTGAAGGGGTTGTGGTCGATGACTGTGAGCGCGTAAGTCGTCAAGTCAGTGCTTTACTTGATGTGCATGATCCAATTCCTGAGCAATATAATTTAGAAATATCATCACCTGGGGAGCCGCGACCTCTGTTTTATCCCGAGCAATACGCGCGCTATCTTGGCGAAGAAGTTCAGATTCGTTTAGGGCGCCCCATGGGCGACAGGCGAAACATTACGGGGACGATTACAGCAGTTCAGGATGACGCCCTAATTTTGCAGGAAGGGGATATAGAGCATACCTTTCCTTTCTCAAACATTGTGAAAGCACATTTGACTGTTGAACGAGGCGAAGCATGAGCAAAGAATTGTTATTGGTTGCTGAGGCACTATCGAACGAAAAAGGTGTCACCAAAGCTACAGTTTTGGAAGCGATTCAAGCGGGCCTTGAGTCTGCAACACGTAAACTTTCGGGTATGGATACAGGTGTTCGCGTAAAAGTCGATCCACGAACCGGTCATTATGAAACGTTTCGTTACTGGGATGTGGTTGCTGATGATGAAGTCATGTTTCCTGAGCGTCAGTTGACGTTAGCAGAAGCCCAAAAGCGTGCTCCAGATATTGAGCTCGGTGGTCGAATTGAAGAATTGGTACCGTCCGTTGAGTTTGGACGTATTTCTGCACAAAGTGCACGTCAAGCCATTGCTCAAAAAATGCGGGAAGCAGAACGTAAACTTGTTGAAGATCAATTCAAAGACAAACTTGGCCAGCTTGTGTACGGAACGGTTAAGAAAGTAACGCGTGAGCATGTGATTATTGATTTAGGTGGAAAGGCCGAGGCCTTTTTGTCGCGTAAAGAAATGCTTTCGCAAGAAATGTTTCGTACAAATGATCGTGTGCGTGCTTATCTTTATGCAATTTCTGAGCAAACACGGGGACCGCAGCTATTGGTTAGCCGAACTCATGATGGAATGTTAGTCGAATTGTTTCGCATTGAAGTGCCCGAAATTGGTGAAGCTGTGATTGAAATTAAAGCTGCAGCACGTGATCCAGGTAGTCGTGCTAAAATCGCCGTTAAAACCAATGATGGGCGTATTGATCCCGTTGGTGCCTGTGTGGGTATGCGTGGTGCTCGCGTGCAAGCCGTTTCTAGTGAGTTAGGTGGTGAGCGCGTCGATATTATTTTATGGGACGATAACCCTGCACAATTGGTGATTAATGCGATGGCACCTGCTGAAGTCTCATCGATTGTTGTGGATGAAGATTCACACACCATGGACTTAGCCGTACACAGTTCGCAGCTATCTCAAGCCATCGGTCGAAGCGGACAAAACGTACGCCTTGCAAGTCAATTAACCGGTTGGTCGCTTAATGTCATGACGATAGAAGATTTTGAAAGCAAGAACAAAGAAGAAGCCTCCAAAATTATCCAATCATTTACAACGGCATTAGAAATTGATGAAGAAGTGGCTCAGTTGCTTGTCGATCATGGTTTTTCTTCGTTAGAAGAAGTGGCGTATGTGCCTAAAGAAGAGCTATTGGAAATTGAAGCGTTTGATGACGAAATTGTAGATGAACTGCGTAATCGAGCCAATGATACACTTCTAACACAAGCCTTGCTTGGAGAAAAAATAAGTGAAGGCGACACGGATTTAGCTTCGATGGACGGTGTGACGCCAGCATTGTTTGAAGGTTTGATGGCTGCAGGCATTACCACACGTGATGATTTAGCAGAGCTTGCAGTCGATGAGTTACTCGATGTGCCTGGGATGACGGAAGAAAAAGCTGGAGCCTTAATTATGAAGGCTCGGGAAGCATGGTTTGAGTCTGACGACGCGTCTGAGGCTTGATGAGTTGCTGAATGTGAATGTGAGTGCGAGTTGCAGAGAGGGGAAATAAAACATGGCTGATGTAACGGTGAAGCAATTAGCAAGTGTCGTTGGGATCCCAGTTGAACGGTTGTTAAGCCAATTGAAAAGTGCTGGCTTATCAATAACGTCAGAAGAGCAGCTGGTCAATGAAGATCAAAAACGAATCTTGATTAATCATTTAAAAGGCAATCGTGCGCAAGAAGATGTCGCCAAGCCTGAACGTATCACCTTACGCCGAAAAAGTATTTCTCAAATGCCTCTTGGGCAAGATGCTCAGCGCGGTAAAACAGTGAATATTGAAGTACGTAAAAAACGCACGTATGTGAAGCGTACAGCATTACAGGAAGCCGAGGTTGAGCCTGTTGAATCAGTTGAGCCTGTTGAATCAGTTGAGCCTGTTGAATCAGTTGAAGCCATTGAGTCAGTTAACGTTATGATAGAACAGGTCGATGTGCTAGATTCACCTGCAGAAGCGGCGGTTCTGCAAATCGATGCTGCTGTAGAAGCGGAGAGCACATCTCAATCTGAGGTTGGATCTGAACCTGAGCAAACTCCTGAGTCTTCATCGGTTGAAGATACATCTGAACCATCTGAGTTGAGTCAAATGACGCCAGAGTTACATCTTGAGCTCGAGTTAGATCTTGAGCCCAAATCTGAGCCTAAGCGTGCGCGTACAGATGCACCCTCTCATGATAAGAAAAAAACCAATGCCGATGCTAAACGTGGTCATAAAAAATCAAAATATGATGCGTCATCACGAAATGAAGGGGATGGTTTTTCTGGGAACGGGCGACGTCATAATAAATCGAAGAAAAAACGAGGCCATGAAAAATCTGAGCGTTATCTTGAAGCTGAGGAAGCGTTAACACATGGCTTTGCGAAACCAACAGCACCCATAAAACATGATGTTGCCGTACCTGAAACCATCACCGTTGCTGAGCTTGCCAACCGTATGTCGGTCAAAGGCGTTGAGGTGATTAAAGTGATGATGGGGCTTGGCGCTATGGCGACTATCAATCAAGTGATTGACCAAGAAACAGCTATGATTGTGGTTGAAGAGATGGGGCATACGCCACGCGCTCTCAGTGATAATGCGATTGAAGAAGGCTTAAATCATGCGCATACTCACACGGGAGAAAAAACAACACGCGCACCGGTTGTCACCATTATGGGGCATGTTGATCACGGTAAAACCTCGTTGCTTGATTATATTCGTCGAACGAAAGTCGCTGTAGGCGAAGCCGGTGGTATTACGCAGCATATTGGTGCGTATCATGTTTCAACAGATAAAGGGGATTTAACCTTTCTTGATACACCAGGTCACGCGGCATTTACAGCCATGCGTTCGCGTGGTGCAAAGTCAACTGATATCGTCATTTTGGTGGTTGCGGGTGATGATGGTGTGAAGCCACAAACCATCGAAGCCGTTCAACATGCGAAAGCTGCAAACGTGCCGATGATTGTTGCAGTGAATAAGATGGATAAAGACGGTGTGGATCCCGATCGCGTGATGACCGAATTATCAAGTCATGATGTGTTACCCGAGGCATGGGGTGGTGACACACAATTTGTTCAGATCTCAGCGAAAACAGGCATGGGTGTCGATGATCTTTTAGATGCGCTTTTATTGCAGTCCGAAGTTTTAGAGCTTGAGGCTCATCAAGAAGGTCCTGCGCGTGGTGTGGTGATTGAATCTCGTCTTGATAAAGGCCGCGGTCCTGTGGCAACCATTCTTGTTCAAAGCGGCACGTTACAGAAAGGCGATATGTTGCTTGCAGGCCAACAGTATGGTCGTGTGCGTGCACTGGTTCGTGATAATGGCGAAAGTGTATCTTCCGTGGGTCCATCAATACCTGTTGAGGTGCTGGGGTTATCCGCGATTCCTCATGCCGGTGATGAAGCGATTGTGGTTGCTGATGAAAAACGCGCACGTGAAGTGGCTTTGTTTAGACAAGGAAAGTTCCGTGATGTAAAACTTGCGAGACGTCAACGCAGCAGCTTAGAAAATATGTTCGATGACATGCAAGCCGGTGAAGTTAAAACGCTGAACATTGCACTTAAGGCTGATGTTCAAGGCTCGGTTGAAGCCATTGCTGATGCATTAACGAACTTGTCTAACAATGAAGTCAAAGTGAACGTTATTGCGACCGGTGTTGGTGGTATTACCGAATCTGATGTGCATTTAGCGATTGCCTCTGATGCACTGTTAATTGGTTTTAACGTACGAGCCGATTCTGCCGCAAGACGTTTAGCTGAAGTGGAATCTGTTGCTTTAAATTATTACAGTGTTATTTATGATATTGTCGACCAAGTCAAAGCCGCCCTAACAGGTATGCTTGCGCCGACGTTCAAAGAAAACATTATTGGACTCGCTGAAGTGCGTGATGTGTTTCGCTCACCCAAACTTGGCGCAATTGCAGGATGTATGGTGGTTGAAGGTTCGCTTAAGCGTAATAGACCGATTCGTGTGTTACGTGATCATGTGGTTATTTATGAAGGTGAGCTTGAATCGTTACGTCGATTTAAAGATGATGCATCTGAAGTACGTCAAGGCATGGAGTGTGGTGTCGGCGTTAAAAACTATAATGATGTTAAAGTGGGTGACATGATTGAAGTATTCGAAACAGTTGAGGTCAAGCGCGAGTTATGAATCACAACGGTAGACGACCCGATCGCGTGGCTGAATTGATGCAGCGCAAGCTTGCACATTTAATTCAGCACGAAGTGGATGATCCACGGCTCCCACAATGGATGACCATTTTAGCTGTGAATATTTCAAAAGATTTAAGTCATGCGCGGGTGTATTTTACAGCCATCAGTGATGCACCCGATGAAGTCACAGCTTTACTCAACGAGTCGGCGGTATTTTTACGTACAGCGCTTGCTCGTAGCTTGAGTTTGCGTAAAGTTCCCAAGCTTTCGTTTGTTTATGATACCTCAGTTGAGTACGGTAAGCGTCTGACGCGATTGATTGATGATGCGAACAATTTTGATGAGCCAGACGCCTAAAATTACTCCTGCATGCATTGACGGTATTTTATTGATTGATAAACCCCTAGGGTTATCGAGTAATGCTGTTTTGCAGCGTGTCAAACGCTTGCTGGGTGCAAAAAAAGCAGGACACACCGGAAGTTTAGATCCACTCGCCACAGGCATGCTGCCTATTTGTTTTGGCGAAGCCACTAAGTTTTCTCACTATCTGTTAGATGCCGATAAAACCTATGAAGCTTCAGGTTTGTTAGGTGCAACTTCAAATACGGGAGATGCTGAAGGTGATATTACGCCATGTGTTGAACGCGTTGATATCTCGTATGAAGCACTCATGGATGTTTTGCCTGGTTTTACAGGTGATATTCAACAAGTGCCCCCCATGTATTCTGCGCTCAAGCACCAAGGTAAGCCTTTGTATGACTACGCAAGACGCGGCGAAAATATTTCAAGATCTGCACGAAATTTACATATTCATGAACTGCGGTGTCGTGGGTTTGATGGGTATACCATGGATCTCACGGTTACGTGCAGCAAAGGGACTTATATTCGTTCGTTAGTTGAATCCATTGGCGAAGCTTTAGGCGTGGGTGCTTATGTGACCAAACTTCATCGCGTGCATACGGCTGGGTTTGAGCATCAGCCTATGTGGTCGCTTGAGGCCTTGGAGGCCGAAACGTTGGAGGCTCGACGAGCTCATTTATTGCCTGTTGATTATGCGATAACCCAATTTCCACGTTTTGATTTGGATGCTGATGCTGTATTGGCGTTGAGCCAAGGCAAAGTGATTTCTCATGTGTTTGATGCGGTAGAAACCTCTGAATACCTCCGGCTTTATGCATCTGAAGGTAATTTTTTTGGACTGGGTGAGCGAACACCTGAGGGTGAGCTTAAGGTCAAGCGGCTTGTGGCACAAGCGCACTAAAGTTTGCTTTTACACTGGTTTTTATGTATTATATTTGCTCAGATAAGGTTGGGTCACGTCATAGGGGCCGAGCATGACATATTCTCGCTATTTTTCATCAGAGTTTGATGTTTTCAACGACAGGGTCGGAATTTTCCCTAGCGTATCGAGCTGTATGCGTGAGTTAGAAGGCTATGGCAATGTCATACGTAAACATACACCTGATGTTGATTTTGTCCGTGTACTCTTGGTACGATCGCGACGGATGGTGTTGTTGTCGGTGGCGTTGATGGAGCAAAATATCGAGCAGTATGGCCCATGGCTTAGATTTTTAGATAGTTTTTTCGAAATATTTGCATTGTATCATGCCGTTATTTTACTTCCTCGATTTTGGATGAATACGCTGTATGTTTTTAATCATATAGGTGATGAAACACCGGCCGATATGCAGGCTCGCCTCTGGGAAATGGCGTATGATTTTGGCTGGCTTGTGACGGGCGTGTTGAGTTTGTTTGTTTTGGTGGGGCCTTTGGCGCCTTGCGCGCTTTTCCTCTCGGTTGCAACCCCCAGTTATCATTTGTTCATGCATTTGACGCGTATGACCCTAGCGCTTTCTGAAGGCAAAACACTCGAGCATCACTACGCTGAATTAATGCCTTTGATGGTGCGTATCGGGGTAAGTATTTGTGTGGTATCAGCGGCTGTTGTGATTCTGCTGTGCTGTACAAGTCCTGTTTTAGCTTTTGCTGCTGCAGCTGTGGCTGTGCTTGCGACCATAGCTGGTAAATTGCTTTCTGATTATTTAGCAAAGCCAGACGTGGGCCAAGCCTCAACAACGTCGTTGGCTGCACACAGCCTATTTAATGTTAATGCGGATGCAGGTGTTCAAACTCAACCCTATGAGAATACACGGGTTTTAGTTGCCAGTTTAGAGAGGCCCGTGTAAAGTGCTTTGATTTTCAAATTATGAGGTTAGCACGGCGTGAACACAAAAAATCGTATTAAATCAATTTTCGGCGGTGCACTGGGTAATTTGATTGAGTGGTATGACTGGTATATTTATTCCGCATTTTCGTTATATTTTGCAGCGTCTTTTTTTCCTAAAGGAAATCTAACGGCACAATTACTCCATACAGCGGCTATTTTTGCGGTAGGCTTTCTGATGCGCCCAGTGGGTGGTTTACTGATGGGGGTGTATGCTGACAAAAAAGGGCGCCGAGCGGCTCTTGTTGCGTCGGTTATGCTGATGTGTTTCGGTTCACTTTTAATCGCTTTGGCGCCTACGTATCATATGGTGGGTATCTGGTCGCCTGCAATCCTTGTTTTTGCGCGCTTAATCCAAGGAATTAGTGTGGGGGGCGAGTATGGTGTGAGTGCTACGTATTTGAGTGAAATGGCCAGCAGTCGTTATCGAGGCTTTTATTCCAGTTTTCAGTACGTGACGTTGATTATGGGGCAACTGATAGCACTTTTAGTGCTGATTGTTTTACAACGTTATGTCTTAACACAGGAGCAATTATACAGCTGGGGTTGGAGAATACCGTTTTTAATTGGTGCCTTGGGGGCCTACGTTGGGTTTTATTTACGTTGCCGAATTAACGAAACGGATTCTTTTGAGCATGAAAGTCCAACGAAACTGAAACAAAATCCACTGGTGGGGCTGATTAAGCACCCCAAAGAAGTGTTGGTTGTTATTGGGCTTACCATGGGGGGGACGTTGGCGTTTTACACGTATTCGACCTACATGCAAAAATTTATCGTGAATACCATAGGTCTTAGCCGTGATACCGCAACACTGCTTTCGGCTTCTACGCTTGTGGTGTTTATGGTTGTTCAGCCTTTATTTGGTTTATTATCTGACATCATTGGTCGTCGGCGCTTGCTGATAACGTTTGGAATTTTAGGGAGCGTGACGACCGTACCCATTTTAACCACGTTAAGTTCTACGCAAAACCCTTGGTTGATCTTTGCACTCATCACCACCGCACTCTTAATCGTGTCAACGTATACATCTATTTCGGCTATTGTCAAAGCCGAGCTTTTTCCTGTTGAAATTCGCGCGTTGGGTGTGAGTTTGCCATACGCCATTGCGGTGTCGGTATTTGGTGGGACCGCTGAGTATATTGCGCTTTGGTCGAAAAGCATGGGGCATGAGGCATGGTTTTTTTGGTATGTTTCTTTTTGTATTATGCTTTCGCTCGTGGTGTATATTAAAATGCCGGATACTAAAGAAAACTCCTGTCTTGATCATGATGAAGAGCCATGATTGATTTTGATGATCTAGAAGGCTACGGACGTACAATACGCCCGATGACACAACAAGCCGATTTTTGGCGCTTGCTGTTTATTCGTAGTCGTCGTATGTTGCTGCTCTCAACCAAGCTCGTTGAGAGCTTTGAAACCTATGCGGCTTGGGTTAACTATTTAGATCAGTTTATGCGTGTTTTAGCGCTGTACCAAGCGTGTGTGCTGATTCCTCGGTTTGTGATTAATGTTATCTATGTTGCCCGACACCTGCTGGAGGAGGTGCCTGATGACATGATCGTGCGTTGTTGGGAGATGGCCTATGATTTTGGTTGGATCATGAACGGTGTTTTAGCTGCGTTTATTTTAGTCGGCGCATTAGCGCCTCTTGCGGTTTACTTGCCCGTACTGACCTCAAGCTATCAACTTTGCGTGCATACGAGCCGCTTTTTATTGGAAAAATATTCCGGTAAAGCCATGGATGAGAAATTAGCCATACGTATAGGCGTGAGTGTTTGTATTATAGCCACGGGGTTGGTGATGTTGCTTGGAGGATTAAATCCTGTCTTGGCGTTTACTGCGGCCGTATTAGCGGTTACTGTGACGTTGCTCGGCAAATGGCTTGCAACAAACCCTACGCCGCTGAGTCATACGCTTGGGCGATTGAGCATATTTGCTTTTAATTCAGCCACAAATGAAAATGAGCATGGTGAGCCTCTTGTTCTTCACGAGAAGCCATGTTAATATTCTTCTCTTTCCTATATACATCCAAATCTTCGAATCCGGGAGTGTACGATGTCGCTATCAAGCGCACAAAAAGCAGAAATTGTAAATGACTTCAAGCAGGCAGCTAACGATACAGGCTCTCCTGAAGTGCAAGTGTCTCTTATGACGGGTCGTATTAAATACCTGACAGAGCATTTTAAAGAACATAAAAAAGACATGCATTCACGTCGAGGCTTACAAACCTTAGTGAATAAACGTCGTAAATTACTCATGTATTTAAAACGTAATGATCAAGGTCGTTATGCGACGTTGATTAAATCATTAGGTTTGAGAGATTCATACTGATTTAACGTCTCCCGGTAGGGGTAGGTTTTGATCAGCCAACACATGTGGGAGAAAAAGGCGCGATTTTTGTGCCTTTTTTTTTGCCCGCGACAATGATGAGAGGCAGCGACTATGACGAAAATAGTTAAAGAAATACCCTTGGGTGAGCATACCCTAGTTTTAGAAACCGGCGAAATTGCACGCCAAGCAAGCGGGGCAGTATTTGTAAGTATGAGTGGGACCCAGGTACTGGTCACGGTTGTGGGGTGTCAGACCGTGTCTCCGGGCGCAGATTTTTTCCCATTAACCGTTGATTATATCGAAAAAACATATGCGGCCGGTAAAATTCCTGGTGGATTTAAAAAACGTGAAGGGGCTCCAAGTGAGCACGAAACGTTAACGTCCCGTTTGATTGACCGCCCTATTCGCCCACTCTTTCCTGAAGGTTTTCGAAACGAAATTCAAATCGTCGCTACCGTGATGTCGCTGAATCCAGAAGTCCCTGCTGATATGTTAGCTATGATAGGTGCATCGGCAGCATTATCGCTTTCAGGCGTGCCATTCGCTGGGCCTATTGGCGGAGTGCGTGTGGGTTATCAAGACGGTGTGTATTTATTAAATCCAGGTAAAACCGCACTTGAAACATCTGAGCTTGATCTTGTTGTTGCAGGAACAAAAGACGCGGTCCTCATGGTGGAGTCAGAAGCTTCTGAGCTGAGTGAAGATGTGATGCTGGGTGCTGTTATGTTTGGTCATGACGCCATGCAACCGGTTATTCAGGCGATTCAAGCGATGGCCGAAGAAGGTGGGAAAGCAGCTTGGACGTGGACACCTCCTGTAAAAGATGATGCATTGCAAGCTCGGGTTGAAGCGTTGGCTGCCGATAGCATTCGGGCGGCTTATCTTTCAAAAGACAAAACGGAGCGTTATAGCGCACTCAGCGACATTCGCCAAGGTGTGATGGATACGTTGCTTGCTGAAGATGAAGCGTTGGATGCAGGAGCTATTTCAAATTGCATCGCCTCATTTGAAAAGCGTTTGGTACGGGATCGTATTTTAGATGGCGAGCCTCGTATTGATGGACGTGATCGCACCACCGTTCGACCTATTTCTATTCGTACCGGTTTGCTTCATCGAGCACATGGCTCAGTCTTGTTTACACGGGGTGAAACGCAAGCGATTGTGTCTGCAACGCTCGGCAACGATCGTGACGCCCAAATTTTAGACAAGCTGGATGGTGAAATTCGCGACAGATTTATGTTGCATTATAATTTTCCTCCTTATTCTGTCGGAGAAACAGGCCGCATGGGTAACCCAAAACGTCGTGAAATTGGGCATGGCCGTTTGGCACGTCGTGGTATTTCTGCTGTCCTGCCTAAAATCGAAGACTTTCCTTATGTGTTGCGTATTGTTTCTGAAATTACAGAATCCAACGGCTCAAGCTCGATGGCGACCTTATGTGGTGCAAGTCTTGCGTTAATGGACGCAGGCGTTCCGTTAAAAGCACCGGTTGCGGGCGTTGCGATGGGTTTAATTAAAGAAGGCGAGCGATTTGCTGTTTTGACTGATATTTTAGGTGATGAAGATCACTTAGGTGATATGGACTTTAAAGTTGCAGGTACTGCCGCGGGTATTACGGCACTTCAAATGGATATTAAAATCACAGGCATCACAAAAGACATTATGGAAGAAGCTTTAGAGCAAGCATTAGCCGGTCGACAGCATATTCTTGGCGTGATGAACACGACGTTAGGTGAGGCCCGCACAGAGCTTTCAACACATGCGCCTCGTATCGTGACCATGAAAGTGGCTGAAGACAAAATTCGAACCATCATCGGTAAAGGTGGCGCGACCATCAAAGGCTTAACCGAAAGCACAGGTGTTTCGATTGATATCGATGATACCGGTATTTTGAAGTTATTCTCACCCGACGGTGATGCTTTGATTGAAGCAGAACGCCAAATCAAAGAACTGATTGCTGAAGTTGAGATAGGCAAAAGTTATACCGGAAAAGTGCTTAAAATTGTCGATTTTGGTGCGTTTATTCAGTTACTTCCGAATAAAGATGGTTTATTGCATATTTCCCAGATTTGCGAAAACCGAACACAAAAAGTAGAAGAAGTGATTAAAGAAGGCCAGCCAATCACCGTATTTGTTGCCGGTGTCGACAAGCAAGGTCGTGTGAAGCTTGAGTGGAAAGAAAAACCCTCTGCGGCTGTTGCGCCGGCTGAAACTGCGTAAACAGAAGGTTCAGACGGCGTATCTTGATCGGTTAAGAAGCTTTTGACGCATTGGCTGAAAAAGCAGGGCATCTAAAATGAAAAAACACGGATAAAACATACGGCTCTTAACCTGCTGGTTGATGTTGCAGGTTAAGAGCCTCAATCGGGCTATTTGATTAAATTTAAAAATTCCATACGGCTGCTAGGGTTATTACGCATTTCCCCGAGCATGACCGATGTTTTCATGGTTGAGTTTTGTTTTTCAACACCACGCATCATCATGCATAAGTGGTTTGCCTCAATGACGACAGCCACACCGCGTGCGCCGGTGATGTCTGCGATGCAGGTCGCAATTTCATGCGTGAGGCCTTCTTGAATTTGTAAACGACGTGCATAAAAATCAATGATGCGTGCAATTTTAGATAAACCTAAGACTTTACCGTTGGGTAAATAGCCCACATGGCATCGCCCGAAAAATGGAAGTAAATGATGTTCGCAAAGTGAGTACAGCTCGACATCTTGGACGATCACCATTTCACTCATCTCAGACTCAAATAATGCGCCGTTGATGATGTCATCGATATTTTCTTGGTAGCCCTTGGTGAGGTAACGAAAAGCTTCTGCAGCGCGTTCAGGGGTGTCACGCAAGCCTTCACGCGTGACATCTTCACCAATCGCTTGAATAATTTTTTTAAATGCAGTGTTCATGTGTTATGCCTTATCCTGGAGGCCAGGTCATTTGCCGGCCACCTAATACATGTAAATGAATATGATACACCATTTGACCGCCATGGTTATTAATATTAAACACTAGGCGATAACCGTTATCGCGCAAACCTTCTTGTGCAGCGACGTGCTTGGCTGCAAGCAGCATACTCCCCAGCAATTCAACATCATCAGCTGTGGCATGATTCATGCTATCTATATGTTTTTTAGGTATCACCAGCACGTGTGTGGGCGCCTGTGGGTTAATATCGCGAAACGCTAAGACCGTATCGTTTTCGTAAACGATTTCGGTGGGTAGTTCTCCATGCGCAACGCGACAAAATAAGCAATCCATGATTTATCCTTTTGATTTATTTTTTATTTAATATGATTAACGCCGTTTTTCAAAATTACTTAAAATGACATCGGCATTTAACGCACCTTCAACATCATGTTGATACATTTTAATATTAAAAGAAATCGTAGGTGAATAAGTTTCATGAACTTCACCGCCTGAAACGGTCGTAATGCGTTCGTTTTCTTTGATTTTTCCATATTCATAATGATAAGTATCGGTGCTGGATGCTGTACGCTTGGTAATCGGGGTTGTGTACGTATTTTTTGTTTTGCTCACGGATGAATGTGTGATCTTAAAATATTGAAAACCTTGGGCTTTGGTGATTTCTGCTGAACGTCGTAGAGCATATTGATAGGCGCGATTTTCGCTGGTGTATTCGTTACCCGAGAATTGAACCCTGTATTGGTTGGGAGCAAGTTTAAATTCGTCATAACCGCTCATCAAGAACCCCGAGGCGTGATATCCCGTAGAGCAAGAGATTAAGCTTAATAAACAACAAGCAAGCATCAGTAATTTCGTCATGGTGAAGCCTCTATCTGTGTCGTAAGAAATCAAGTGACGGAATTGTAATGCTTGCTTATTTTTTTGTCAAAGCCGTGGCGTTGCTGTTTCTTCGACTTGGTTTTCTTTTTTTATGAATGCTTCATGACGAGCCGGGCATGTGAGTGTTGCAATACACTCGGGACCTGCTGCAATTGGAGCGAAGCCTCGTAAAGCTAATTGAGCATTCTCAAGCGTTTCTGGGGTTGGGTTTGCCTCATAAGCATCAACGGCTTTAGTCGCACACGCATAATGCGGTAAAAGTTCACGCGTTTCTTGAGCCAAACGCTCCAGACCGAGTGCATCCATGACGCCTAATGCCATCTCATGAATTGGGCATTTATTTTTGCATGCCTCGTCTAAGTAGGTCTGAGCGTTTTTTTGTTGCTCGGGCGAAAAGTATCGAGTGCTTTGCATGAGTATGCGTACAGCACATGCTTGAATATGGGCGAGTGTTGCGTGAATATTTGGATTGTTTTCTTCACGAATACGTTCCCATGCTCTTGGGAAGTTACTGGCAGCAAGGGTGAATAATAGCTTGTATACAATATCTTTCATGACCGTCAGCTCGTTGAATAAGCATGAAAAATGCTGCGTGGTCTCTTGGGGTAGATCCAATAACCCTGCAGCACTCATGAACACATCCCATTGAATGCCGGTGATTAAATAAAGATTGACGACACCGATGGCGCGTACGTTGGTAGGGTCTTCTAGATTAATTTTTGCTCCGGCACGTGAGCTGATGTTTAAACGCTTTTCAAGGGATAACGAGGTTAATTTAATCAAGAGATCTTTATTCGCTTGGCTTTCAATAAACGATTGATACATCGCCGTGGCTTGGGTTTCTATAAGATTTAAGGCCTCAAAGGCTTCTGGGTGCTGGATTTCAAGTTGCCTGAGCTCTTGCGCTCTCAAATAGCTTTCTGAAGGCTGTCCTAGCACACGATGCAAAAAGGCCGGATAGGCGCCGGTTGCAGCGAGTACACGCCATGCTTCTAAGCCTTGCTGTGTTGAGTGCAACTCGTTGGCTGAAGAGCCATGACGGCGCTTCATATCACCACCAAAACCAAGTAAAACCCGCAATTGTACATGCTTGAGTTCGGGGTAGGTTTGTTGGTAGGCATCGAGTAAAGCGAGGGCCTGATTGTGCGCACGTAATAAAGAAATATAGACGAAAATGCCGCCTTTTTTTCCGAGATCGCTGGGTCCCGAGACGTAAGATACAAAGCCACTTTCAATCATTTTGTTTCGAATGGAGGTATCATCCAGCATCGCTTTGAATAATGTACCAAAATGCTTCAAATCTTTGGGGGTTTCGCATAAGGGAATGGGATTGAGTGCATGCTCTCGTATTTGGCCTATACGTAATGTACCTGATAAAAACGAGGCAAACCGGAAGAGAAGCAAGGCTTCATCAAAATTGGTTTTATTTTCTGTATCTGAGGTAATGTAATTAGGAAATAAATCAGCGTGTTCTCGTACAAACGATAAGCGATCCAATTCGCGTTGTGTTTCTTCTTGAAAGCGATGTTGCTCTTCGGCTTGTTTCAGTGTTTTAAAATAGCGTGGTTCGGTGCGTAGCCATCGGAGCACCGTATGTTTTTCATCTGAATCGAGTTTGTTGTAGCTGCGGTTATTCATAAGCAATTGAATGTCGCTATGCTTGTCTGATAACAGTGTTAATAAATCGTTCAGCACACGTTGATTGAGTTGTGTTGTTTGGCGCATGTATTGTTTCAAGCCACCAAAAAATCCCGCTAAATTAATCAAATCATGCAGTTCTGAAAGTTCTTGTTTGATTGCATGTGCTCGCGTTGATTCATGGGGCAATTTTTCTTGAAGTGTTGTCTGTAATTTTTTTAAGCGAGGAAGAATACGTTGCTGCGTTTTTTTACTGCTTGCTACATCAAACCAAATGCCTTCGCTTATTGAACGAGCACATCGCTGAAAATAATGGTGTAGGTTTTGCAGTGTTTTGCTTTCGGATGCATGCTGGGCTTTGTTGAGCTTCTGTAAGATGGATTGAAGTCTTGCAATATAAAGTTCTAAAATTGCGTTTTGTTGTAAAGGAATGATTGAGCTCATGGTTTTATCGGTGATGTTACGATTACCATCGCAGTCGGCCCAAACCCAGTTAAGTATCGATTGATAAGCATTCATGATGGGGGCGTTGAGTGCTGAGGCGATGTAGGTTTCTGAGCCGCCGTGCGTTTGTTTAAATTTTTGAATGACTTGCTGACGAAAGTCAGGAAAGGTTGCAAGCATGCGTTTGTATATAAACAATGCAAATTCAGCTTCTTCTCCTGGTGTTAAGTTTGTGCTGGGTACCGATGGGGTATGGACCCACGTTTGAATGGACTCCGAAAGTTGCGCTTTAAATGCGGGAATATCTTCAAAAGAAACTTTATTTTGCTCAAGCTTGAGTAATTCATCCGTGATATGGGTCAGTGTCATCATCGCTTCGTTCGATAAAATACGTGTTGGATGCGCTGTGATGACAGGCATGACAGGATGAGAAAGTAATTTATTGCTCAGCCATGCTAATTTTTCGTCGAGCGATAATGTGTGGGGTGCAGATTCAATCAGCTTAAAAAGTAAGCTGGGTGCTTTTATGTTTTGAAGCGCGGCTTGGTAAGTCTGCTGCAAGATCGCAAATTTGAGGCTAATATACGTCGCCTGGTGTGGTGGTAGGTTATTTTGTTTAAAGTGATCGTAGGATGTTGGTTCGATTAAAGGTCGCACGTGGGGTGTATTGCGTACGAGAGATCGTGTCGCTCGAAATGAACGTTGAAACAAACTTGTCCTTGAGAATGGATACACAGCTACTCCTGTAGGTTATTTCTAATAATATATGTCATAATATGGTTCAAATTTTTCATGCATATTTTATGCTTATTTTAGCAAAGAAATCAGGCTCTGTCTGAGATTTTTCTGATACGCGAGACTTTTTATGAAGCAATCATTATCACCTTTACTTTCCGTTGTTGCGCCGATGTACAATGAAGAATCCGTCATTGGACATTTTATTGAAGCGACGACGGCTGTGTTAAGTGATAAATTTAGCCAGTACGAATTAATTTTGGTAGATGACGGTTCAAGTGATCAAACGGTACAGGCATGTTTAGAATATATTACGCCAGATAGTAAGATTCGCTTGATTAAATTATCCCGAAATTATGGGCATGAAATGGCATCAACAGCGGGTCTTGAGGCTGCACGTGGTGACTATGTTGTTCTCATGGACAGTGATATGCAGCACCCGCCGGAGCTTATTCCTGAGATGGTTCACTGGGCTGAAGAAGGGTATGATGTGGTGTCTGCGTCACGTATGAACCGCTCGGATGAGCCTTGGCTTAAACGTAAGCTTGCGCAGCTATTTTACAAATTGTCATCACGTATGACCGGGTTTAAGCTTACGGGTAACGAAGGCAATTTTCGTTTATTAAAACGCCGGGTCGTTGATGAACTCATGAAGATGAAAGAGACCAATCGACATCTGATCATGATGTTTTCGTATTTAGGGTTTAAAACGAAAACACTGCCTTATTATTGCCAAGAGCGAAAAGCAGGCAAAAGCAAATACTCTATTTTTAAACTCATCAGTTTATCGATTGATTCGGTGATTTGCTTTTCGCCGCATCCGTTGCGATTGATGTCATGTGGTTCGCTTTTGATAAGCGTCGTGATGATGTTTTACGCAGGCTTTATTGTATTTCAAACGTTATTTACTCAAAGTGATTTATCGAACGGCATTGCCTCGGTTATTTTTCTGACGGCAGGCTTGTTTTCGGTTTTGTTTTTATTCTTAGCGGTGATTTCGGAGTATATTAGTCGCATCTTATTAGAAGTAAAAAAACGACCGTTGTATTACATACAAAAAGAAATCAGTTATCAAGATGAGGCTGTCTGTGAGCGTGAGGCGAAGGTATGAGCCGCGAGTTATATCTTTGTGCAGATGATTATGGTCAAAACGAAGGAATCAGCCGCGGTATTGAGGCGCTTGCGCGAGAAAAGCGCATTAACGCGATTTCATGCATGGTGACTACGCCGGTTTGGGAGGCTCGTGCCTCGTGCTTAGAGACTTACGCTGCGTCATGCTATGTTGGCTTGCATGTGAATTTAACCGAAGGCGCACCTTTAAGTCAGGCATGGATTAATCAATATGGCTTAAAGTTTAAGCCACTGTCTTGGTTAATTGCGATGAGTTTTTCAAACCGGCTGGATAAGCAGGTTATTGCCTTAGAATTAGAGCAGCAATGGGATGCTTTTATGGCACAAACAGGGCGCTTACCTGAGTTTATTGATGGGCATCAGCATGTGCATCAATTTCCCGTGATACGTGAGTATTTGATGGCGAAACAACACGTGAATACCTCACTGCGTTTTAGGAATACAAGCCCAGGTATAAAATTAAGGCATATATTGGACGGAATGCCCAAAAAACACATTATTTCCTGCTTGGGGGGCGCGCGATTTAATCAAATGCTCTCAGTAAAGCAAGCCATGTTCAACAGCAGTTTTTCGGGGGTGTATAACTTTAAGCATGCGAATCATTACCGGCAGCACTTTAGACAATTTTTAAAAAACAGTACGTCGCAGGGGCTTATCATGTGTCATCCAGGGCATGATGTAAACGATAAGACCGATCCGTTGCGCTTGAGTCGTCATCATGAATTTGATTATCTGATGAGCGATGCTTATCGTGATGATCTGCGTGCGATGGGTTGCGCCTTAATTAAAAAATAATAGAGTATGTTTTTTATGGAAGTAATAAAAAAATTAGGCATGAAACAACGGAGCTTTGAACAAAAAATCATGCTTGTCTGCGTGTTTTTATTGCTTTGCCGTGTGCTCAGTATGTCGTTGATGCCTTTGAATGATTCGACGGAGGCGCGCTATGCTGAAATAGCGCGAGAAATGGCGGAGACCGGTCAATGGATAACACCCATGCTGGATTACACCACGCCTTTTTTAGGTAAGCCGCCACTTTCTTTTTGGTTTACAGCGGGTTTTATCAAGTTATTTGGCCTCAGCGAGGGGATTGTGCGCCTGTCGTCGCTGGTGCTTTCTATGCTTACGCTTGTATGTGTTGGCATGGTTTATGATAAAAAAAATCGTACAAAATCATGGGTTGCGGTGCTTGCTTTAGCATCCTCCGTTTTTTTCTTGATTGATGCCGGGGCGGTGATGACCGATCCAACCTTAATTTTTTCAACAACGCTCGCCATGGTCGCATTTTGGCACGTGATGACAAAAAAGCGCGCCCGAGATAGTCATCTGTATTTTGTTGCCTTAGGTATTGGCCTGCTGGCTAAAGGCCCGGTTGCCTTAGTATTGACTGTGGGATCGGTTTTGCTCTGGGTTGCCTTTCAGAATCAATGGCGTGAAATGGCTCACAATATTCGTTGGATTTCCGGAATACTGATCACAACGGCGATAGCACTGCCCTGGTATATTTTAGCGGAAATACATAACCCGGGATTTTTAAATTATTTTATTATTGGCGAGCATTTTGGCCGTTACCTGCAATCATCATGGCAAGGCGATAAATACGGCTACGTGCATGCCGTGCCACAAGGCATGATTTGGTTGTATGCCCTGGCTGGCACGTTCCCATGGACGCCGGTTGCGATTCATGGTTTGGTCTCAAATCATGTGAGTTTGATGCCTAAAAAAATATACATGTATTTAAAACAATCCGCATGGATAAGTTATCTTGTGGCTTTTATTCTTTTTCCGCTGATGTTTTTTAGCTTGTCGAAAAATATTTTGTATACGTATGCTTTTCCTGTGTTGCCGCCGCTTGCGCTGTTATTTTCAGAACTGATGACCAAACAACTCAAGCAAGAAGCGCGTTTACAACAACTATGGCTTATTTTGTCGGCATGCATAGGGCTTATTTTTCTTGGTGTGACTTGGTGTTTTTTCGCTCATCCAGCGTGGATCTCTAAATCTCAAAAAGATGTGGTGCGTGCTTGGGAGGCGAGTAAAACGCCGTCGAGTCAGCATTTATATTATTGGTCACCTAAAGCTGCACCTTATTCAGCTTGGTTTTATGCGCGAGGTAGGGTTTCGTCACTGAGTGATGCTTCACACTTGTGCCGACTGATAGAGCGGCCTGATGATGTTTATGTTGTTGTTAATCTACGCGAAGCATTTGGTTTACCAGCGTGTGTTGATAAGAAATTAAAGCTGATTCAAACGTTTTCAATCGGTAAAAAATCAAATTATCTTTTGTATTCCACCAAAGATGCACGCATAATAACGGGCAATTTAATATTTCAACATGACGATTAGGTGAAAACATGAGTTTATTGGCAGTAAAAAGTGGTCGAGATGTACCCAACGATGTAAATGTGGTGATTGAAATTCCCATGCATGCTGCACCGGTTAAATATGAAGTGGATAAAGAAACGGGCGCATTATTTGTTGATCGGTTTATGGCGACCGCGATGTTTTATCCTGCTAATTATGGCTATATCCCTCAAACACTTTCTGATGATGGCGATCCGGTTGATGTATTGGTTGTGGCACCTACACCGCTTGTGAGTGGCTCAGTGATTCGTTGCCGTATGGTGGGTATGTTGAAGATGACGGACGAGTCGGGTGTGGATGCAAAATTGCTTGCAGTGCCTGTTGACAAGCTTTCTAAAGCTTACCGTCATGTTCAAACGCATCAAGATCTACCCGAGTCTTTATTGCAGTCGCTAGAACATTTTTTCAAGCACTATAAAGATTTAGAAGACGGGAAGTGGGTTAAAGTTGACGGATGGGAAGGACCTGAGGCAGCACGTCAAGAAATTATGAGCAGCGTTGAGCGGTATCAGGCTGAAGAAACCACCGTTGTGTAAGGGAGGTTTTTACTCGTCCGATGGAAGAGGGGCTTGTTTTCGGCCCCTTTTTCGTGTGCGCATACTGCTTTCAGCGTAATCAAATTTAGGTATTTCAATGTGACGCCAAATAGCCATGAGCCGCACGAGAAAAATAGCGAGTACGGTGATGAATATATTCCAGCTAGGTGTGACTTGAACGTGCTCAAGCGCGACATAAAGCACAGAGCCACCGAGTGCAATCACCGCGTATAGCTCACTCCGGAGTACAATCGGAATATCGTTGCATAAAATATCGCGTAGCATACCACCTGAAATTCCCGTCACAAGCCCCCCCATAATCGCCACCACCTCGGGCATGCCGTAAATCAATAAGCGCTGGGTTCCAATAATGGTAAAGGCGGCAAGCCCAAGTGCATCAAGTACGAGGAATAGTTTGGTCGCACGTGTGAGTTGGGCGGGGATGCATATGGTTAATAACGCCGCGCCCGAGGTATAAAGCAGGTAATGCGGGTGTGCAACCCACGTAATTGGATGCGTATTAAATAGAACGTCTCGCACTGTCCCGCCACCGAGACCAGTAATGCAGCCAATGAACATCACGCCAAAAAAATCCATGCGTTTTCGACCGGCGGCAATGGCACCACTGATGGCCTCTACGGAAATACCCATAAGGAAAATATAATGTAAGAGCATCATAGGCGGTGCCAGCTCGATTGCGAATAACGATCTAAAAACGCTAGTTTAACACAAAACGCCTTGTGTCTATATATCACCCATGAAAAGCAATGCCAAAGGGAGAGTTAAAGCCAGTGGCAGCCGCCCCGCAATTTGAGAGTGCGCCTGTTACGGTATTGATCGTACATTTAATTACTGCTTGACTGGTATAAAGGGCGATGTATGCAAAGCCATGGTTAATGGCTATTCCTACGGGGTTGTTTAAACCGCTCGTTGATGCGCAATTTGACAATGCGCCGGTGATTGGGTCCACCGTGCATTGGGAAACGGTATTGTCATTTACGTGAGTTATATAGGCGAAACCATTGCTCAGTGTGATACCTGCTGACGCACCCATTTCACCACCAGTTGGCACGCAGTTTGAAAATTCACCTGTTGTTGCATCCACGGCGCACTGGGTTATAAAGTCTTCATCTAGGTTAGTAATATATGCAAAGCCATGGTTAAGGGCTATGCCAGCGGGAGAACCAAAGTTACTGCCCGTAGGCGTACAATCTGAAAATTCGCCTGTTGTTGGATGGACAGTACACTGACAGACCAGAGAGTTTTCGGTGGTGGCGTATGCAAATCCGTGATGAATAGCTATGAATAAAGGGGCACTAAAATGACTGCCAGCAGACGTGCAATCTGAGAGTGCGCCCGTCATTGCATTGACGGTACATTTGGAGATAACATTACTGAAAGCATGAGCAATGTATGCAAATCCATTGCTAAACGTGATGCCTGCGGGAGCTTCAAAGCTGCTCGTAGTTGATACACAGTTTGATAAGTCGCCCGTTGTGGTGTCTATCGAGCACTGCGATATCTGATTATTAAACACATTGGTAATGTATGCGTAGTTAGGTGTGGTGGGTGTCTCTGATAACGTAATGTTTAGCATATCGCGTGGACTAGGTTGATAGCATTGTAACGCATTGCCTTCTTCACAAACGGTTGGGCCACGTTGAATATTGCCGCTCATGGCACTGCCGGTGATGTTCAACGTAAGCGTACATGATCCTTGATAATTCAGTGTTACAGGGTTTGTGCAATTTCCTGCGCTTGTGTCTTGCGTGACTCCAGGGATCTGTGTGACTGAGAGCGTGTGCTGCTTCCTGGATTGATTGGTTAAGGTGTACTGCACGACAGCTGTATCCGTCGTTGTGATGGTCAAGGTGGTGGGTGTTAAGGGCGTAAAGGTCCATAGCGGGCTACCGGCCTCTGCTGTACTAAATAAGCAAAACGTTGCAGCGCTGAAGAATAATCGAAGGGCAACTACGTTAAATTTCATGAAAAAGTCCTTAAGCTGCATAAGTAAGATTGAATAAAAATCCATTTGTGTATAAATGAGGTAAAGATAAGCCGTTATTTAAGGTTTGTCCTGATGCCCGATTTAACTGACTTTTTCCCCAGTCAGCAAATTCATAACCGATCCCTGCCTGCCAATGTTGATCTAAACGACGTTGAAAACCAGCGCCTACCGTGTACGTAAATGCCGTTGTTGTATTGCTTGAAAAATTAGGCATGACAACGGCTTCACTTAAGGTGGGGGTGTTGCCGAAATGATGTGCTTGGTTAAATCCAACCCCCAAGCTACCACTTACCCAAGGAATTATGCTATGTGCTTGATCACTTAATATTTTGCCTTTCAAAGCGATATGTGTATGTTTTATTTTATAAGCATAATCATAGTTATTAAACGTTGAATCTGCATCATCCCAAATATCTCCCGATAAATAAGCGTTGCCGGTTGTGGCAATAGCCAGGCCAATTTGACCATCTAATTTTTTACGTAGATTTTTTTGAATGCCTAGAAAAATTTCTCCGTCAACCAAGGCATGTGATGCATGATTCGCTGCGTAGGTTTTTATGATATTAGGTGTTAAATAAAGAGTCTGTGTGTTCCCAGTATTTTCCCATACAGGGCCAATGCTGAGTGTTGCCACGCCTGATGATTTCAATTGCTGAGATAAGCGAGCGAGCGTCGTAGTATTTTGACCAACGAGCCCTGAGGTAAATCCTGGCGATGCATTTGTGACCAATATAGCTATGAGGAAGGCATGGTTACGCCGATTTTTTCTTGTCATCGTTAATATCCTTATCAATCTGTATAAAGCTGTCCATCGCCTTTAAGATAATTATCATAACATAATAAGGCAATAAGATAATAAGGCAATAGATTTATAAAAATTAAGCGCGCTTGACGTGTTGAAAACGGCTGGCGGATGAGAGAGCAAGGTCGATAATATGCTTTGATTGCGTTTCGTCGGCGGCAATTTGGCTGATGTTATCTGCCAGTGATGTTAAAAACGAGGGTACTTCAGGGTTATCCGGTTCGGCTTGATACATGGGGGCGGCTTGCTTTAATAAATAATGTAATAAAGTTTTACTCAGCATGACGTGGTTTTCTGGTGGGGTGAAGGGTGTTTGTGCCTCCCCAAACAAAAGCCAGCCTGCTGTTGTATCGAGCGCTTGCGCAATGTCCAGAAGCTTGCTGGGTTCTGGAATGGCTTCGCCACGTAAATATTTTCTGCAAATCTGAGAAGAATAGCCCGTGATTTCAACCAATGCATTGACATCAACGCCGGAAGACGAGCGCGTAGCATGATGACCTGCTTCATGCATGGCGTCGAGGAGGCGCTTTGAAAAGTGTTCGGCAAACGGTGTTTTATTCATCAATATAATTTAACAAATACTTTGATGCCCTGCAATTTAAAAATTTTTTATGAAACTTTTAGTTTCTTTTCGAAATTATGAGTTGACTTGCTGGTGAATTTATAAGAAAATGTGTTTAAAGCAAGTTACATCGCGTTGACTTGATTTGAAGGAGCAGTGGTTTGACACATAGCCGCGAACCTCGCAATAGCCTGGCTGGAATCACGGAAGAAGTTCCGGCCTTTTTATTTTTACGCGTTTTGCATTCATGCATTGCAGGAGCTTTATCTTTTCGTTATACTCTCGCCTGTTAATTATAGGCACGTAGCTCAGTGGTAGAGCACCACCTTGACATGGTGGTGGTCGGTGGTTCGATCCCACTCGTGCCTACCACATCAACCCTGCGCTGCAGGGTTTTTTGTATGCGTTCACATACTATGGGCGATGGAGATAAGCAAACATGCTAGCAATCACATTACCAGACGGCAAATGCCTTTCATTTGATGGTCCTACAACGGTTCATGCTGTGGCGGAACATATTGGCCCAGGGCTTGCTAAAGCCGCGATTGCTGCACGTGTGAATGGTCAATTAGTCGATACCAGCTCTTTAATCACGACCGATAGCTCGCTTGCTATTTTAACCGATAAATCCCCAGAGAGCGTTGAGATTATTCGACACTCAACCGCGCATTTGCTCGCGCAAGCGGTCAAAGAGCTTTTTCCGCAAGCACAAGTCACCATTGGCCCTGTAATTGATGATGGCTTTTTTTATGATTTTGCCTTTGAACGACCGTTTACACCGGATGATTTGACTCGTATTGAAGCAAAAATGCAGGAGCTTGCCGAGCAAGCGTTGCCTGTTACACGTCGTGAATTGCCACGCGACGAAGCCATTGCTTATTTTGAAAGCTTGGGTGAAGCCTATAAAGCAGAAATTATTAAAGATATTCCTGAGAACGAAGTTTTATCGCTGTATCGCCAAGGTGAATTTGAAGATTTATGTCGGGGGCCGCATGTGCCGTCAACGGCGTTTTTGAAAGCATTTAAACTCACGAAGCTTGCTGGTGCCTATTGGCGTGGTGATTCAAATAATGCGATGCTACAACGCGTGTATGGTACGGCGTGGGCGGATAAAAAAGCACTCAAAGCTTATTTATTTCGTTTAGAAGAAGCCGACAAGCGCGATCATCGCAAGCTGGGTAAGGCATTGGACTTATTCCATTTTCAAGATATTGCACCGGGTATGGTGTTTTGGCACGCGAAAGGCTGGGCGATTTATCAAGTGCTCGAATCTTATATACGTGATCGCTTAATAAAATATAATTATCAAGAGGTTAAGACGCCGCAGTTAGTTGATAAAGTTTTATGGGAAAAATCAGGGCATTGGGATAACTTTCAAGAAAATATGTTTTTGACAGAAACTGAGCATCGCGAATATGCCGTGAAACCCATGAACTGCCCGTGTCATATACAAATTTATAATCAAGGCTTAAAAAGCTACCGTGATTTACCGTTGCGTTATGCCGAGCATGGCAACTGTCATCGCTGTGAGCCATCCGGTGCTTTGCATGGTTTATTGCGCGTGCGTAATTTTGTGCAAGATGATGGGCATATTTTTTGTACCGAAGAGCAAATTCAGTCTGAAGTAGCGCACTTACTTGTGTTAGTTCAGTCGGTGTATGCTGATTTTGGTTTTACTGAGATGACGTATCGCCTCGCGCGTCGCCCTGAAAAACGGGTGGGGAGCGATGAAGTTTGGGATAAAGCAGAACGTGCATTATCGGATGCGTTGAAAGAGCAAGGTCTTGTGTGGGAAGATGCGCCAGGCGAAGGCGCTTTTTATGGCCCTAAAATTGAATGTTCATTGACCGATTCTTTGGGGCGTGTTTGGCAGTGTGGAACATTTCAAGTTGATTTTTCGATGCCTGAACGGCTTGAAGCTCAGTATATTGCTGAAGACGGCAGTAAAAAAACACCCGTTATGTTGCATCGTGCGATTTTAGGATCGTTTGAGCGCTTTATGGGGATTTTAATCGAGCATTACGCCGGAAAGCTCCCGCTGTGGTTGGCTCCTATCCAAGTTGCCGTGATTACTGTGAGTGAAAAACAGCATGATTTTGCTGAAAAAATGCATCAAATTTTGCAAAAAAATCATATTCGTGCAAAATTTGACTTGAGAAATGAGAAGATAGGCTTTAAAATTCGCGAGCATACTTTACAAAAAGTCCCTTATTTTTTGATCGTGGGTGATAAAGAAGTTGCAGAAAAGCTTGTAAGCGTTCGATCACATGATGGTACTGATTTTGGCCAGATGACGATCGATGCTTTTTATTTGAAGTTAAAACATGAGATTGATGCGAAAAGTCGTGTCAAATCAATTGGAGGATAAAACCATTAGTGCACCAGTCAAGCGTGAGGGTGATCGCGCCCGCATCAACGAGCAAATTAAAGTCCCAGAAGTTCGTTTAATCGATGCTGAGGGAGAACAAGCCGGTATTGTTTCTATACGAGCCGCGTTACACGCAGCCGAAGAAAGTGGTCTTGATCTTGTCGAAATTTCGCCAACAGCTAAACCGCCCGTCTGTCGCATTATGGATTATGGTAAGTTTTTATTTGAAGCCAGTAAGCGTCAAGCTGAGGCACGAAAAAAACAAAAACAGATCCAAATCAAAGAAGTGAAGTTTCGTCCGGCAACGGAAGAAGGGGATTATCAGGTCAAGCTACGCAACCTGACACGTTTCCTTGAACATGGTGACAAAGTCAAAGTAACACTTCGGTTTCGAGGACGTGAAATGGCTCACCAAGAGCTTGGTATGAACATTCTCGAGCGTGTAAAAACAGACACGGCGGATTTTGCTGTGGTTGAGCAGCACGCCAAACGAGAAGGTCGTCAATTGCTCATGGTTTTGTCGCCTAAAAAAAGCTAGGGTTGTTCGCTTTAGTTTTTAAAACTAAACAGCAATCTTTATTTAATTAAGTTTAATTGATTTAATGCGGAGTTATTGAAGTTATGCCAAAGTTAAAAACACATCGCGGAGCAGCTAAACGCTTCCGTAAGATGGCCAGTGGGGCGATTAAACGCCGAGGGGCTAATCGAAATCATATTCTCACCAAACACACCAGCAAGAAAAAACGTGATGCACGAGTTCAAGCACGCACGTTGAAGCCTTGTGATGCTCGCTTGGCCAAACGTATGTTGCACGGTAGTTAGGAGAGGAATAAATTATGCCAAGAGTAAAACGCGGTGTGACAGCAAAAGCACGTCACAAAAAAGTCTTAGATCAAGCCAAAGGTTATTACGGTGCACGTAGTCGTGTTTATCGTGTAGCTAAACAAGCGGTGATTAAAGCCGGCCAATATGCGTATCGTGATCGTCGTCAGAAAAAACGACAATTCCGTGCATTATGGATCACACGTATTAATGCCGAAGCTCGTGTAAGCGGCCTTTCATACAGCCGTTTAATTGACGGTTTGAAAAAAGCTGAAATTGAGCTGGATCGTAAAGTACTGGCTGATATGGCGGTTCGCGACAAACAAGCATTTGCAGCGATTGCACAACAAGCCAAAGAAGCGCTGGGTTTATAAGTTAATCCCAATGTTTCGTGAGGGGGGGGCCATTTTGCCATGCGCAAGGACTGGCCCCTTTTTTGTTTCTGACGCATGGACCTAATTCACATGCTTGATAAAATTAATGTATTACAACAAGACGCCTTGCAAGCCATTGCAGAGGCTCCTACGCTTGATGCGCTCGACGCGGTTCGTGTTGATTTTCTTGGAAAGAAAGGCAAACTCACGGATATTCTAAAAGGTGTGTCGTCGCTTCCCGTTGCAGAAAAACCACACGTTGGACAAGCGGTGAATCAAGCCAAACGTGCGATTCAAGCGGTTTTAGATGAAAAACACGAGCAGCTCAAAGATAAGCTATTGCAGGAAAAACTTGTCAGCGAGCAATTGGACGTTACCTTGCCGGGTCGGCAGCGTGCGTGCGGTAGTATGCACCCTGTCACCCAAGTGCGCGACCGTATCATCGATTATTTTAGCCAGCTTGGCTTTGATGTAGTGGATGGCCCTGAAATCGAAACAGAAGCCTATAATTTTGAAGCGCTTAATATTCCTTCACATCATCCCGCACGTGCCATGCATGACACGTTTTATTTTGGTGATGGAACGTTGTTACGCACCCATACATCACCGGTTCAAATTCGAGCGATGCAAGCAGCCGATGCTGCGCCACCGTTTCGTTTGATTGCACCGGGGCGTGTGTATCGTCGAGATTCTGACGTCACGCATACCCCCATGTTTCATCAGGTCGAAGGTTTGTTTATTGGTCAAGATGTGACGTTAGCCGGCTTAAAAGGTGTGTTGCAAGATTTTTTCACGTTCTTTTTTGAAGGGCCTTGTAATGTACGTTTTCGACCCTCTTATTTTCCATTCACCGAACCCTCCGCTGAAGTTGATGTGAGTTGCACGGCATGTCAAGGCCAAGGTTGCAGAGCGTGTGGCTTGACCGGCTGGCTCGAGGTTTTGGGGTGTGGCATGGTTCATCCGCATGTTTTAAAATCGGTAGGATTATCGCCAGAAACACACCAAGGTTGGGCGTTTGGTATGGGCATTGATCGCTTAGCGATGTTGTATTTTGGCATCACTGATTTACGTATGATGTTCGAGAATGATCTGAATTTTTTAAACCAGTTTTAAGTTTTAGGATACTCCAATGAAAGTGAGCGAATCCTGGCTACGTGAGTGGGTGAATACCCCCGTCGCGGGAGCTGAATTAGCAGCGCAGTTAACCATGGCTGGACTTGAAGTCGATGAAATAAGTCCCGCTTCAGGTGATTTTAAGCAGGTTGTGGTGGGTTTTGTGCGTACAGCACGCCCTCACCCCGAGGCAAATAAACTGACTATCTGTGAAGTGGATGCAGGATTTGATGCGCCGCTTCAAATTGTATGCGGAGCTTCTAACGTTCGGGCTAATCTCAAAGTCGCTTTGGCGATTCCAGGCGCGTCTTTGCCTGGCGGGATGTCCATTCAAAAAACCGAACTACGGGGTGAGCTTTCAGAAGGGATGATTTGCTCTTCGGTTGAGTTAGGGCTTGAGGCCACGTCAGACGGCATATTAGAGCTTCCTGATGATGCGCCGGTAGGCCAAGCCATCGAGCACTACTTAAAATTAAACGATCAGATTTTAACCGTTGAGCTAACACCGAATCGTGCGGATTGCTTTAGTATGCGCGGTATTGCGCGCGAAGTTGCCGCACTCAATCAATGCGCTTTAAACACGCCCGAAGTTGCCGTACAAAACTCAAGTATTGATGATGTATGTTCGGTTATAATTCACGCAGAAGATGCGTGCCCTGGTTATGCTGTGCGTCTGATTCGCGGGGTAGACCGCACTGCGGTCACGCCACTTTGGATGAAGGAACGTCTACGTCGCGCCGGCATTCGCTCGCTGAATCCTGTGGTTGATGTAACACAATACGTTATGCTTGAATTCGGTCAACCCATGCATGCGTTTGATGCACAAAAAATTTCAGGTCACGTGCAGGTTCGTATGAGCCAAGCTGGCGAAAAACTTACGCTGTTAGATGGTCAAGAAATTACACTGGAAGCCGGTGTATTATTGATTGCTGATGAGCATAAGCCCTTGGCGATGGCCGGTATTATGGGGGGCTCCGATAGCGCCGTTAACGGCGATACCACCGATATCTTATTGGAAAGCGCTTATTTTACGCCCGAGCTGATTGCAGGCGTTGCCCGAACCTACGGTTTGTGCACCGATGCGTCTCAGCGCTTTGAACGTGGTGTTGATCCAGCGTTGCATCCGCTCATGCTTGAGCGTGCAACAGCATTATTGTTAGATATATCAGGCGGTAACGCCGGGCCTGTGACCTGGGTGCATACTAAAAATTATCTACCGACAGTCACCATTGCCTTTAACCCAGCACGGGTTCAAAGCTTAACGGGCTTGGTTGTGTCTAAGGCACGCATGCAAAGCATGCTGGAAGCGTTGGGGATGACCGTTGATGCACCAGAAGACGCGCAATGGCACGTCAGCGTACCCTCGTATCGGTTTGATTTGCGTTTAGATGTTGATTTAGTTGAAGAAATCGCACGTTTGCATGGATATGGTAATCTTCGGCCGGAGCCGACCGTTGGGGCACTTCAAGCAGGAACAATCAGCCCGTTTCATCGTCAAAGCCGGGCCGTTTCACGAGTGCTTTGCGCGCGTGGTTATCATGAGGTGATTACGTATAGCTTTGTTGACCCAGCTGTTCAAGAAGTGTTTTATCCGGATGTGGCCACTAAAACATTGGTTAATCCACTGTCGTCTGAGCTTGCAAGCATGCGTGTTGGCCTGTGGCCTGGCTTAATTTCGGCGTTATTACGCAATGCGTCACGCCAACAGGGCGCGATGAAATGCTTCGAAACCGGGGTTGTGTTTGATATGCAAGGTGAGCAGCTTAAAGAGCGTGCGATGCTTGCAGGATTGATGACCGGCGAGACAGGTTCGCTCAACTGGTCTGAGCCTACACGTGTGTATGATTTTTATGATCTGAAAGGTACCGTTGAGGCGTTATTTGCTGATATCACAGGAGCTGGAAAACTTACGTTTTCTCCTGAAGCTTTGAGCGCATTACATCCTGGAAAATCGGCACGCATCATGCTTGGCGAGCGTGCCGTTGGTTGGATGGGTGCCTTGCATCCGGCACTGGCCGAAGTGTTTGGTCTAGATACCGAAGTGTTGTTGTTTGAAATCAAACTGGATGCATTTGAAGCCACACAAACACCCTTGTATCGCGCGATTTCAAAATATCCGCAGGTGCAACGTGATTTATCTTTATTAGTGGACCAAACCATATCGGCGTCGCAAATTGAAACCGTGGTTCGCAGAAAGAGCGCTGAATTATTAAAAGCGTTTCATGTGTTTGATCACTACACCGGCACGTCGATTCCTGAAAATAAAAAAAGCTTAGGCATTGCGTTAATTCTTCAAGATGAACATCGAACCTTGACTGAGCAAGATATCACACCACTGATGGAAAACGTGATGGCGGCACTTGAAAGCGAGCTAGGCATTCATGTGCGGGACGGTGTGTGATGACAACGCCATTTTATACGCATCATGTTTTTATCTGTGCTAATCAAAAGGCTCCCGGAAAAGTTTGCTGTGCAAACACCGGTGGCGAGCCGTTTTTTGAGTACATGAAGTCGCGTTTGGCTGCATTGGATATGCATGGTCCGGGCAAAGTTCGTATAACACAGTCAGGTTGCTTGGGTCGCTGTAAACTCGGCCCGGGTCTTGTGATCTATCCTGATAATGTGTGGTATCGCTACGCTTCAGAGGCTGATATTGATGAAATTATTCAAACACATTTAATCGATGGTCATGTTGTTGAACGTTTGTTGATGGAGCGTTCACCTGATGCTGCTTAGAAACTATTTGAACGTTTATGCATGGGCTTTGATGCTTGCCTATTTGGCTACAATATTTGCTATGAATCATCATGCTACGGGTTTTGCTTGGCAGGAAGCGGTGTTTGTTTTGCCCATTATATTTGGCATGATTTTTTTTTCTTCACGAAGAGTGTCAAATAAACTACAAAGCCATGAGCACGATATATTTATCATCAGCTATAGCTTTGTTCTTGCTGCGTTAGTTTCTATCATCACGCAATACGATAATAGCGATATTAGGGGCTGGTGGGGAATAGCTCTGTATTTTTATACGTTCATAGGTATTTTATTTGCTTTGTATTTTGCCTATTTTAATCAGCTCAAGCGTGGTCATCAGGTGTATACCCATCTGTTTGCTGTCTTGATTCTTGTTGTTTTTGCTTTACCGAATCTATGGCCTCGATATATTACGCTGAAATATTTGGGACGTGTTGAATTTTATTGGTTTTCTCTCGCATTGATAGGCCTGTTACACGTTGCTTTCTTTGGGCTTAATAAATACTACAAAAAAATTTTTTGAAAAGAGTTCGTTTGATGAAAAAGATGTACCTTGCAGGATTGATCGCTTTAGGCTCCATGGCAGGAAATGCCGAAAAACCTATTTATCCGGCTGAAATTATGGGAAGAGATCTCATGACGCCAGGGCTCGGTTGGCTAGGACACGTGGGCGTGAGCACAGCGCCTGATGTTCATGAGGATGCGCATCATGTGATAGAAGTGTTAAGAGGCGAGACGCCCATTATTCAAACAAACAGTATTGCCAGTTTTAAATCAAAATCATCGTATTGGGGAAGTCGCTACGGTATTGCCGATCGCGGTGAGCATGCGTTAAGAATCTTGCAGGAAGCTAATTTTCAAAAAGATCTTTTTTGTTCAACTTACACAGCAACACCCAATTATACGCCTGGTAGGGGCTATTATGATGATACAGGTCATGCGATTCCTACATCGTGTGGTTATTTTCGATGCGATACCTTTGTCAATCATGTGTTTCATGCCGGTGGGTATTCACTACCGACGTATAATCCTCCAGGGCCCGATGTTGTTGTTTCTACTTTGCCGCGCTTAGTTTTTAAAGCCTTTCCTTATCTTAATAGCCAAGAAAATAGGTTGGATGCGGCTTCTGTAGATCAAAATCAGGCGCATTTATCGCTTCAAGATCTTGATTTTACGTCGAGTGAAGCGTTCGTCTTGATGCCACTCGACCAATTTATTTCAGTCATCGATGCAGCCACAAAAGATCAGCAACGCGCTCAGTATTTTTTAAGCTTGGCGCAAGATCAAGCGTTAGATGCTCAAAAGCGGCAGTATTTATTTGATGTTGTGGGGTTTGTTGGGGATTTATCAAACATTTCTGAATTAGTGAATACTTATCATGAAGAACAAAACGTCACGATTAAGCAGCAAATATTAGCAACACTTCAAAATATTCGACAACGATTGCTTGAATCAGGCAATCATGACCTAGAAAAACATAAACTTCATCATTTTTATGCTTCTATCCTCGAGAGCAAATTATTGTCAAATGAGAGGGAAATGGCGCTTAGAGGCTATATTGCACTAAGTACTCACGAAGAAATATTATCTAATCAATTCAAGCTGAATAATTCGAGACTGTATGCTGATATGCATCCAAGAATAGCACTCGGGCTAAAGTTGGAGCTTTTGCATAAAACCTCTGATTTGGAAGATGTTTTGATTCCAGATATTCTTCATTTTTTAAGCTTGCAAGATGATGTTGAGTTGGAAGAAGTCTTCCATGTTTATTTAGTGAATCGCTTTATGCGCGCAGGGCTCAATAGCTTTAAGCCTAGCTCAAAAATACAGATAAAAAATCACTTAAACTCAATCAAGCATCAATATCTTCCAGATTTTGCTAAGAAAACGGCTGATAACATGTCGTTTGTAAGCCGTCGCGTATGGTTAGAAGCCTTTGCTTTGGCTGGGGCTCGGTCCATGGATGAAGCTAAAGCAGAAATACTTAGCGTGCTTGGTTCGATGGACGCATCCTACCATGAACATTATACACGTGGCTTATCAAAAGCACTTATGAGTACGACATAAAATCTAAAGGCAATAAGCTCAATTATCGCCTTTAGAACCGTAAGTTTCACGTTACTTGCTGTTAACGTTAACCTCGATGCGCTGAGGTTTTGCTGATACTTTTTTGGGTATGATAACTTCAAGTACGCCGTGATTGAAATGAGCAGAAATTTCACTGCTGCTCGCACTATCCGGTAATTTAAACTGTCGATTAAAACGACCATGCTCGCGTTCAATGCGCGCAAAACCTTCTTTGCTTTCTTTGGATTCGTGTACTCTTTCACCTGAGATGCTTAAAAGATTATTTTCAATCGAAACATGGATGTCTTCTGGTTTGACGCCAGGAATATCGGCATAGACAACATAGCGCGTATCTTCCTCTTTTAAGTCAACCAGAGGCCTCCAGGCGCATGTATCCAGAGGTGCTTGGTCATGACCACTGTTTTCTAAAAAATTATCGAAAAAAGCGTCCAACTCACGTGAAAAGCTTACAGGTCTACGTGTTATAAGATTCATGTGTTTCCTCCTTGTTGAAAGATGATTAGGTTCAATAACATAGATAAGGTGCTTTGAAAAAAAAACAAGAAGATGAAGAAAAATTATTTGCAGGCTAAAAGAACATTAAGGGTCAAATCTCTTTATAATGCTATAAAACAATCTATTTTATATGGCATTATAAAGAGATTTGACCCCTATTCTATTTAATTGCCATATATGTTAATATGTGCGCATGATAAACAAATTTGGAGCACTAACATGCCTCGACGAATTGCCGTCTTAACATCCTATATGCACCAACGTGGTGGAGACATCGTGTCAGCAATGAGTTTTATTAAATCGGTTTTAGCAACGGATCCAGCTGCCCAATTTGAATGGGTGGTCAAGCGTGATATTAGTAGTTTTAATCGCGATCTTGAGGCATTTAAAGCGACCGAATTAGGTGCCTTTAGCAATCAGGTTTATTTAACATGTATTGACAGTAGCGATTATCAGAATTTTGATGTTAGGCCCTTTGGCGTTTTCAACAAATTAACAGAACAACAACTAAAACCGGACGAGCTCACCAGATTATCCGACACCAATTGGGGAGTGCAACCAAGATGGCTTGGTTGGCAAGACATCCATCAAAAAATAGAGACTAAGCAGACAGCCGACCGATTGCGTGCGTGCGACATGATTGCTATGGTTGCGAATCCGCACCGGATGGTGAAGGCTGACCATCAATTTTTACATAACCAATTTAAAAAACCGATTAAGTTAATTCCTGAATATGATTTATATCATACTAATTGTCAAACGTGGGGTTATCGTAATGCTGAGGTGATTCAAACAGGTCTTAATGGAGCAGGTGTGTATATCGATGAGACCATTACTGCAAGGAATGGATTGGATGACTCAGCGCCTGAAGATGCTGCTTTTATAACGTATCTGATGGCGGATGATGTTGAGCAATACCGACAAAACAACCGCTTATATTATGGTTATTTCTTTGATAACGAACAATTGTCACCGGCGAATTTCACGGTAAAAACAGCGTTCTACCTGAGCAATAGCATCATGTTGGCGATAGATAGTGGTGAGAAGTATAATATTGATATTGTCATTCCAGGATTTAAATGCGACCAAGCATTGCAAGACATTTTCAAGCAGGTGTTGAGCGCTTTGCCTAAGCAATATAAAGACGCATTAAGCTCCATTTATTATGATACAAAGCAGCAAGATGGCACGTTTAACCGAGTCCAAATGCCGACGGATCAAAATGATGGCTTATATCAATTGCGTCTGATTAACCCTCGGCGATTAGAGCGAAAAACAGTGCAGTCGTTATTAAACGATTCGGAACCATGGGTCGGTCTAACGGGCGATGCTTCATGGATAGAGGGGCTCATGAAAGGAAAAATAGTTTGCTATCAGGTTGTGGTCTGGAAACAGTCTTTTTTTAATGCTTTTATACAGTATTTAACCAAAAAAATGCCACACGACAGCTATCTGTTGAAGTTCTATCTTTTGCAAAAGTGTGATCGGATTAATTCTGAGCGTAATTTTGAGCAAATGCGCCTGCTTTATCGCAACCATCTTCCTGAGATGCGGGCTGATGCTCGTAAGCTCGCAGAATTTATTATTCAAGAGAAAAATCTCAGCATCACGATGAGTAAAGCGCTGGTTGAAAGCATAAAGGTAAGAAATCAATCAGCTCCAGGTCAGCAAACAAATATAGATATAGAGAGTATAGGTAGGGACTCAGGAGAGGCTGATGATTCAGCTTATCATTGGTATTTTGAAATGCTCAATAGCCCTGCATTCAAAGAAGGAGGTGCTGCATTGATAGCGGCTGGGTTAATTGCTATTGCATTGAGCACATGCGTCCCAGGTGTTTTGGGAGCGGTTCTGTTGGCAGGTGGAGTTTGTGGGGTTGGTTTGGGGGCTACTGGATTAGGCGCATCATTATTATATGGTTTCTTTAAACCAGTCGAGCCCATTCATCTAGAGCAAAACGCGCCAAACATGAACCTTTTTTGCTAAAACATTAAGGGTCAAGTCTCTTTATTATGCTATAAAACAATCTATTTTATATGGCATTATAAAGAGACTTGACCCTATTTTTGGGTTTAAGCTAAATCAATCGGATCCACATCCATCGCCCAGCGTACGCCGTTTTGTTTCGCATGCGGTGGGTAGGTGTGTTGAATAAAAGCTAATGCTTGATGAAGCTTGGCGCGTGAGGCCGATTTAAGCAGCAGTTGCATATGGTACTCTGTCGCTTTGCGTGCAAGCGGGGCGGGAGCTGGGCCTAACAGCATCACGCTCATATGCGCCAGTTGGCTTTTAACCACGGTTAAGAAATGCCTGACACTGCGTTCATTTTTCCCTGATGCACGAAGCAAAGCTAAATAATGATAAGGTGGCCAAGCGGCTTGTTCTCGTAGCGGTAATAAAGCATCGGTAAACGCAGAATAGCCGTTTTGAATCAAGCGATTCAGCAAAGCATTATCTGGAAAATGCGTTTGAATGAGTACTTCACCCGGAAGCTCGGCGCGTCCCGCGCGCCCGGATACTTGGGTGATAAGCTGGCCTAAGCGTTCGAGTGCTCTAAAATCTTGGTTATAAAACCCTGCATCCGTATCTAAGATAACCACCAACGTTAATTTCGGAAAGTGATGTCCTTTGGCCAGCATTTGTGTACCAATAAGAATTTGAGATTGACCCGATTCAATTTTAGCCAAGACTTCAAGCAGGTGTTTGCTTTGTCGAATTTCATCGCGATCAATGCGATCGATGTGAATATTAGGAAAATAGTGACTTAAATATTCATGCACGCGTTGGGTGCCTGAGCCGACAGGCACTAAATCTTGACTTTTACAGGCATCGCAAGCCACGGGTACAGGGATTTTTAAGCCGCAGTGATGACAAATCAAGCGATTGCTTTGACGATGCAGG
The DNA here is from genome assembly GCA_009995425.1 of Legionella sp. Taxonomy (GTDB): domain Bacteria; phylum Pseudomonadota; class Gammaproteobacteria; order Legionellales; family Legionellaceae; genus JAALKW01. The sequence goes on from JAACPN010000011.1 coordinate 37,447, forward strand.
GTCAGGTGGCTATCACAGGCTTTGCAGTCGGCCATCCAGCCACAGGCGTGACAAAGAAGTACTGGGGAAAATCCACGGCGATTAATAAACACTAAGGCTTGATTACCTTGGTCAATATGCTGCTTAATCGCTTTTAACGTAGGTTCTGCTAACCCATGGGTTAATTTTTGTTGGCGTAAATCAATGATGCTGTAGCGCAGGGCTGTTTCGCTCTCCGCTTTTTGTGTGAGTTTTAAGTGCGTGTATTTTTTAAGCTTACAGTTATGTAAGCTTTCAAGGCTTGGTGTCGCTGAACCTAAAACAATAGGGACATGCTGCTGATGTGCACGGATTAACGCCGCGTCGCGTGCAGAATAACGCACGCCATCTTGTTGCTTAAGCGAAGCGTCGTGTTCTTCATCGATAATCATGAGCCCTAAATGAGGCATGGGGGTGAATAATGCGGTACGTGTGCCTATCACAATTTTAGCAGCTCCAGTACGTGCGAGCTCCCAAGCTTCTGCGCGTTTTTTATCGGACACATGCGAATGGATCATCACGATAAGATCTGGAAAACGTGCTTCAAAACGCGTGAAAAGCTGCGGTGTTAAACCGATTTCAGGCACTAAAATTAAAATTTGTTGGTTTTTGGCAAGTACCTGCGCCGCAAGTTGCAGATACACTTCGGTTTTACCGCTTCCAGTGACGCCATGCAGTACAAAGGCATGGTAGTGATTTAATGCATGACGCATGGCTTCGAGGGCTACGGCTTGTTCCTGGTTTAATACAAGCGGTGGGCTTGGAGGTTTTGTGTTGGGTTTCGGCAGTTTAGGCTCAATCATCTGCCCTGCGCGAATTTTTTTAGGCAGTGCGATGGCCAGCACTTCAGACAGGGGCGCATGATAATAGCGGTTAATCCAGCGACATAGTTTAAGAAAAGCTTCAGAGAGCAGAGGCGTTTCGTCAATGACTTCCGTGATGGATTTAAGTTTACGTTGGGCATCTTCAGGCGTACCAATACCAACAATCACACCCAGTTTTTGCGTGTTTCGAAACGATACCCACACACGTGAACCTATCGGGGCGGGCGTGTCAGGAAGGGCGAGGTAGTCGAAGTAATCCCGCTTGGTGTTGGGAATGCAAACATGTAAAACCGTCACGTGGCGGCTCGTTCCCACGTGTGACTGGCTGATTGCCCGGGTGCAGAAAAAACTTGAACAACCAATTTGTCAATATGATGTCGCTCGAGTGCTACTTCGTCTTGAATAAGTTCTTGAACAAACCAACGAGAGAGCTCTTCAATGGTAATGTTGGCAAGGGGCATCAACGTCACATCTTCTTTTAGAAACGGCATTTTCTTGTGATTAAATAAAAAATAATAATATTCATCATCTTCGGAAAATTCTAAATAAGGTGAGTGCATGGGCATTAAAAAAGTCTGATGCAAGTGCTTGCATAACACCTGAATTTTTTCTTTGTAATAACGATAATCAAACGTGAGGCCGTTTTTTTCAATCTGCGTGCTGATGGCTAGCGCAACATCATAACGATGACCATGAAGCGGCTCGCGATCGGTCGCCGAAAAAATGGTGGTGTGCCCAGCTGAAAAGTTCATCGAGGGTTTTTGAAGTGTCACCGTGGTTTTGTATGTGCTCATAAGCTCGCTCGTTTGTCGTGTAATTGAAAACCGGTTAGGCTAAAATCAAGTTGTTTGGTGAGTGCAATCACTTTAAATAATTCACCCATTTCATGGGGTTGCAGCAGTTTTTTTACGGCTTCTTGCTGTTTGATTTGGTCTAGACCATCTAGCTTATCCTGCGCATGTTCTTGCAGTAAGCTTAGCAAACCGTTCGCGAGTAAGAAAGAGGCTTGATTGGTATACCCTGACACCTCAAACCCTGCGTTGAGTGCGGCGTCGGCAACGTGGGTAAAATCAACATGCGCGGTGATGTCTTCTTCACCGGGGTGCAATAAGGGGTTTGGATGGGCCTTGTGCTGGTAATGGCACATCAGCGTACCTTGAGCGCGTGAGGGATGATAATACTCATGTTCAGGAAAGCCATAATCTATCAGCAAAACTGCACCTCGCTTGAGCATGGCATGGCAGGCTTCAATCCAGCCATCGATTAATAAATTAGCCTCCGATGCATACGGTACGGTGTCATGTTTGAGTACACGTTCAACATGATTGTTTAAGTACGTATGGGTGCACGGCACAAAGTTTTCTATAAGTTCGTTATTTTTATCAAGCGCAATCATGCTTTCAAATAAGCCTTGCTCAGTTTTTAAAAAACGATGCACGGGCATCGCGTCTAGCACCTCGTTGGCAATCACAACGCCCTCAAATGCGTGCTCAGGCCATGCCGATAACCATTGGACGCGATCAGCTAAGTGCGGAATTTTAGTTTGAATATGATCTTTTTGTCGGGCTTGTAACGACGTACTGACTTCAAGAATATGATAGGCATGAGGCAGAGCGCCCAAGTGCTCAAGTCGTGTTAAGATATCAATGCATAATTGGCCAGAGCCCGCCCCAAATTCGAATACAATGGGTTGATTTAAATGCCGTAACACTTGTTCGCATTGCTGTGCGAGCGTATGGCCGAACAAAGGCGTGAGTTCGGGGGCTGTGATGAAATCGCCCGAGGCTCCGAGTGGGGAGCGCTGTCGTGTATAATAACCCCAAATAGGCGCATAAAGGGCTTGTTGCATAAAATCAACAAACGGTATGGAACCGTGTTGGTTGATGTACTGACGTAAATGGTCGAGGGGGCTCATACTACCTACCATCCCATAATAATGATGACTAAAAAGAGGACAATACCGTGAATCGAGACAGGACACAAGATGTTCGGGTGGTGTTGGTGACTGGAGCTGCTCGACGTATTGGGGCGGCCATTGCAAAATGCCTGCATCAATCCGGTTTTAACGTAGTCATTCATTGCCATCAGTCCAGACAAGAAGCTGAGGCGTTATCTATAAAATTAAATCATGCACGCTCAAATAGCGCGTGTGTTTTAGTGGCTGATTTAAGCTTAAAAAATCAGGCATCAGCCTTAATCAAACAAGTGATTGATTGGCAAGGGCGTTTAGATGTTTTAGTCAATAATGCCTCATGTTTTATTAAAACGCCTGTGGGGTGTATTGATGAAGCCGTGTGCGATAAGCTTTGGATAACCAACGTGAAAGCGCCGTTGTGGCTAAGTGAGGCAGCCTATGCAAGCTTGGCTCAGCATAACGGCTCAATTATTAATCTTACGGATATTCATGCTGAAAAGCCTTTGTCTGATTATGCTGTGTATTCACAAACAAAAGCGGCTCTTAAAATGCAAACAGAGGCGTTGGCACGGGAATATGCGCCAAACATACGTGTGAATGCGGTGGCTCCTGGAGCGATTGTATGGCCTGAAGGTGAGAATGCATTAAGTCCTGAAATGCAGGCGAAGATTATTTCAAAAACCTTATTAAAAAAACAGGGTGAGCCGAAGTGGATTGCCGAGGCGGTGTTGAGTTTGGTTTTAAACGCGTTTATAACCGGCCAAACACTACGCGTGGATGGTGGGCGGAGTGTGGCTTAATCTCTGAACACGTTCATGGGGCATGATTAAGTCTCTAATTGATTACAATGCGATCGCTATGACGGTAGTTTAATATACGCCAGGTGGACGATGATGCTTGTGTTTCACCTGTATAAACTACATAACCATGTGGTACGCGATCGGCTGCGATTTTTTTAAGGTAAGCGAGGTTTTTTGTAAAATTAGCATGGAACGTTTGGCCGTATTTTATTTCAATGGGAATTAAGTCGCGGCCTTGCTGCCAAATGATATCAATTTCGTGTTGGCCTTGATCTCGATAGTAGTAAAATCGTGCTTCTTTTCCTTGATTAAGCCGTGCTTTATGTAAATCTAAAACAACGAGATTTTCGAACAAGTTACCTTTTAGAGGATCGCGGCTGAGTTGATGTGTGTTTTCAATACCCAATAAGTAACTGGCGAGACCTACATCTGTAAAATAAAGTTTCGGTGATTTTATGGCTCGTTTACCAAAATTCTCATAATAAGGCTGAAGACGAAAAATAACGTAGGACGCCTCTAAAACAGAGAGCCACGACTGAATGGTGTGATAGGACACACCCAATTCATTTCCAAGGTGACTTGCGACAAATTCAGAGCCAATTCTTGCCGCCATCAATTGCATGAAACGTTGAAATTGGGTCAGATCTTTAATTTGAATAAGTTGTCGCATATCACGTTCAAGATAAGTTTTAACATAATTTTTGTAAACAAGCGTGGGGTTAATGTTATCACGAAAGATGCGAGGCAACCCCCCATAGTATATCAATTCATCCGTAGATAGGGTGATGTTAGCTTGTTCTAGTTCTTGTGTGCTCATAGGGAGTAGTTCAAGTAAACCGACACGCCCTGCAAGCGACTGTGTCATGGATTCTATGAGCGCAAGATTATAGCTTCCTGTAATAATAAAACGTCCTTTTATTGGGTTTTTGTCGGTCTCGACCTGCAAATAAGATAATAGTTCTGGAAAATGTTGTACCGCGTCAAAAATAGCTCCATCTTTTCCTAGCGACATAAGTAGCCCTTTTGGATCATCGATAAGCTGGGCTCTCAAGCTAGGATCTTCTAAGTTGAAATACATTTTTTCAGGGCAGTAATATTTTGCAAGCGTGGTTTTTCCCGACTGTCGTGGACCCGTAAGACAAATAATGGGAAAGCTATCCATTAATTCTTGTAATGCGGGCTCAATGGTTCGTTGAAAGTCATCTGAAGACGTCATAGCGCATTTTGTTTGACAATATAGAAGTTGTGGTTCTATATTGTCATGAAAATACGTTAAGTTCAATATTTTTTATAAAAGCGTCGCAACACCTTGTTCAATTTTCCCAAAGGATAAAATACGGGCGTGGATGGCGGGCGGAGTTTATATTAATTGCGATAGAAAGGTTTTGATGGGTACAATATGTATTTTATCTAACGTAAATAAATTCATATCGATGTAGTCCATATCCAAAGCGAGTTGGAAGGCATGGGGTGCATTTAATTGCTCTTGAAAAAATCTTAGATTATCGCTGAGGGGTTGCTTTGCACTGGATTTCACTTCGGCTAAAAACCAAGGTTGATTGTGTTTCGTTACTAAAAAATCAACTTCACGTTTATCTTTGTTTCTCAAATAAAACAAACCAAACTCACCTTGACCTGTATTGTTCCAAAAAGAGATGGCTTTTAATAAATGTAATGCTATTAAGTTTTCTACCATCGCGCCTTTATCGGCACACAGTGACCAATCATATAAGTAAGTTTTGGGAGCTTTTAAAATCGAACGATGAATATTTTTAGTCCAAGGGTAAATATTAAAGCAGAAGTAAGTGTTGTCTAATAATGTAAACCAACTCCTCACGGTTGTTTCGGATACCCTGATTTTTGTTGCTAAATTCGAGTAATTGGTTTGGCTACCGGTTTGATGTGTTATAAGCTGCCCTAATAACTCTAATTGATCGATGTTTTGAATGTTTGCATAGTCTCTTATTTCCTCTCTAAATAGTTGTGAGCGTCGCGACGTTTGCCAGAGCGTTGTAAATTCATCGTCATTTTTTAGATAGGGCTCGGGATATCCGCCTCGTTGGATTAATGTTTGCCAAGCTTTCTGATTTAATTCGCTTGGTGGGTGAATTAAATTTTTTTGATAGGGGCGTTGTAATAATTCATACACAGATAGGGGAAAAATTTGATAATTAAAATATCGCCCCATCAAACTATCACCTCCTTTGTTATAGACATCAAGTTTTGCTGAGCCCGTAACAATTATTGTTAGTTTTTCTTTGTGTTGGTCATAAATTCCTTTAATTAAATTTTTCCAATGTTTAAATTTATGAATTTCATCCAAGATAATGCAGGGCTTTGTTTTGGTTAACGTGCTTAATAACTTGCTTTCTATGTAGTTAAAAATATCACCTAAGATGATTTTTCGATGAATAATATTATCCCAATTTAAGTAGCTATATTCGCTGGTTTGAAAGGTTTTAGCGATGGTGGTTTTGCCTACTTGACGCGATCCAGAGATAAAAATCATCTGAGAATATGCATCGATATGATGTTGTATTATTTTTTCATAAAATCGTCTAATCATGAGCTTGTTTTGAATTGGTCGCGACTAATTCAAAGTTTAGTGTCTTTTGGATGGTTATTCAAGGCGCTGTGTTTGGTTGTGTCGCAAATGATTTCACGAGCGATGGTCGGACTTATTTTGGACAAACTTATGCTGCAAGCCATTCGAATTGATTGCTTTGTTGAAAAAGGCCCGCGCAGCCGGTTCATCGCGCTTTTCTGATAACATGAAATCAATCGTCTGGCCTTCCTTGTCAACGGCTCGATACAGATAAACCCAATTGCGAAAAGATTCCTCCAACTGCGGCGCATAATCAATGACCCAGCGATTGA
>JAACPN010000066.1:0-2415 GCA_009995425.1 Legionella sp.
TTTGCGTGAAGTGGATGAAAAAACAAGAACCGTTTCACACGACCTGCTCGAGGTCGAAGAAATTGCACAAGCTGTAGCGCTTGCCGAAGAGTCAGCCTATACACCTCGGGAGCTTGACCTTTATGATAGCTACTGGGATCAAGTCAGCCGTGAAAAAACCCTGATTTCAGGTAAATATGCTGAAGGCAAAGCTGAAGGGATCGCTGAAGGCATTGAACAAGGCATTGAAAAAATCGTCCTCAACATGCTCAAAGAACGTGAACCACTCGACAAAATTACGAAATTTACTGGCTTATCTCACGATGAGATCGCCAAAATTAAACATAGAACCAATCCAAAGAGATGAAACCTGATGTCACGCTATCTTGACCCTAAATAAACTGAACAAATATTTTACTTTTAGCGTATGGAACGTCCTGAACCATAGGAAATTTCTGCTTTAGAAACGTGGATTTTCCTGTGCTTCTAGCCCCCCCCCAAAAGAAAAGCAGATTGCCCCTTTGGAAGGTCGAGTTCCATAATTCTGGTGTATTGTGTCATTTTACCCCGCTCAACATGGATGTAACTCCATATAAGTAACGCTTTCAAGGAGTTCATCGAATTAAAAGCTTACTCTTAGCACCCGGCACTTCCTGCACCAAACGAGGAACCAAATAGCCTGGAAGATGAGCCGGAAGCTCCGTGAGTAATCTATTCATATCTAAATCAGACACACTAAAATGCGCCGCGCCGTCGACTTTATCGAGTTGATGCAAATAATAAGGCAGCACCCCACAGGCCCATAAACGCTTGCTCAACGCAACCAAAGCAGCAACCGAATGATTAACCCCAGCAAGCAAGACGGATTGATTGAGCACATGGCAGCCAGCCTCGCGTAAAGCGCGACAAGCATCGCGCACGCCTTCACTGAGTTCTGCCGCATGATTGGCATGCAACACCACCACACACTGGAAGCGCGAATTTGCAAGTAAAGTGCACAAACTCGCATCAACACGTTCAGGCAAAACCACCGGCAAACGCGTATGAATGCGCAAGGTATCCACATGCGGTATCGCCTCCAACGCTTGAATCAAAAATTGCAGCGTTGCATCCGGTGCAAGCAACGGATCACCCCCACTCAAAATCACCTCGTGAATGCTCGTGTCAGCCTTAATATAGTCCAAAGCATCGGCCCACCCGGCGCGACCTGGATTATTCTCAGCGTATGGAAAATGCCGACGAAAACAATACCGGCAATTGATCGCGCACGCTCCAGTCACGGTGAGTAAGACACGACCCGCGTATTTATGGATTAAACCCGGTTTAGAATTATAAGCCGCCTCATCTAATGGATCAGTAACAAATCCAGGCACAGATACAACCTCATCCGGTACCGCGAGCACTTGTCGCAATAACGGATCGTTGGGATCGCCTTTTTTCATACAATCCGCAAATCCACGAGGCACACGTGTTTTAAATACCTGCTCGGCAGCTGAACTGCCTGAGGCTTCGGGTAACTCTAAGTAATTAAGCAACGCGCGCGAAGAGGCAAAGCCTTCCGCTAAGATGCGCTGCCAAGAAGGCTTCATTTCTCGCATTTCATCTTCAGTCTTGATAAACTTGCCGCACTGTAGCGAAACATTCAAATAATCTCAACCGTGGAGCCACCATGGCAAACTATAGCACCAATGAATTTAAGAACGGCCTCAAACTCATGATCGACGATGCGCCTTGCAGCATTATTGACTGCGAATTTGTAAAACCCGGTAAAGGCCAAGCGTTTACACGCGTTAAAATTAGAAATTTAAAAACAGGCCGAGTGGTCGAACGCACCTATAAATCTGGCGAGTCGCTGCCTGGGGCTGATGTGGTCGAAGTCGAAATGCAATATTTATACACCGACGGTGAGTACTGGCACTTTATGGTACCTGATACGTTTGAACAATATGTTGCCGATAACAAAGCCATCGAAAACGCCATCAACTGGATTAAACCTGAAGACATGTGCACCGTGACCCTTTGGAATAACGAGCCGTTAAGCATTGCCTCCCCGATGTTTGTGGTATTAGAAATTACCGAAACGGATCCTGGTTTGCGTGGTGATACCTCAGGCGGCGGTGGAAAGCCTGCAACACTTGAAACAGGGGCTGTGGTCCGCGTACCCCTGTTTATTCAAACCGGTGAATTAATTAAAGTAGACACACGTACCGGTGATTATGTTTCTCGAGCCAGAGATTAAGCGATCTTAAGCTTTAAGCCGCGCGTAGCATTTTAATTTGCGTGGCCAACTGATCATAACCGGCTTCAACGTTGACATACGGCTTGCTGGTTAAATACACCGACAGCGAGCCGTCATCTTCGGGTGTTCGTGCTTGCAACACGCTATTAAATTTTGATTGCTTGAGTCGCGTGTAATCCGTCTTTTTTGTGATCAAA
>JAACPN010000066.1:2471-12452 GCA_009995425.1 Legionella sp.
AAGACTCGCGCCTGGGTAATAGTCTTTCAGAGAATATTCTCGATTATTATGCACCGCAATCACGGTTTGATTGTTCGGCAGCGCCGCGGTGACTTGCTCGGCTAACAACTTAACTAAACCATGCGCTTTGGCTGAATAGGGCCCAAATTGCTCCAACGTTTTTTTGATACCCGCGTCTGTAAACATACGATTCGGATCAAATTCATAACGCGTGTTATTGAGATGAAACACGATATTGCGCCCCCCTGGATGATGCAATGTCACCAGGCTTCCGCCTTCGCTAAGCACCACGGCACGTGCCGCTTTCAAAGCCGTGGTTTCACTCTGATGGACATGGACAAACGCTTTGCCGTGACCCCGTTGAATTTTTTCAACCACGACTGGCGTATCCCCTAACTGAACACGGACACGGGTCTTGGTCGCATGCCCCCCACCAAAAACAAACATGAACATCAACATACAAAAAAGAAACATACGTGGTAAAATCATCAGCATACTCAGGAATTAAATCTTCCTTATTGTAACAAAATAGATCAAAACTAACAAGAACAGAGGTAACCCATGCCGATTACACGGAAATCGTCTATACTCGAACCTAAATTTTTCATCACACGATAAAAACGAGCGCTTTTCATGAACATTTTACTTGAATCCTATCGTGCCGGGCTACTTCAGAAAAAGCACTGGCTTCCTAATATTATTTCTGGCGTCATTGTTGGTTTTGTTGCCCTCCCACTTGCCATGGCGTTTGCCATTGCCTCGGGTGCTGAACCTGTTCAAGGGATTTACACCGCAGTGATTGCTGGTTTTATGGCCTCTGTTTTTGGTGGCAGTCGCCTGCAAATCAGTGGCCCAACCGGGGCGTTCATTATTATTCTTGCGGGCATCACCAGCCGTTATGGCATCGAAGGCTTGCAAATCGCGACCCTGCTTGCGGGCATCATGCTCTTTTTCTTTGGGCTTGCACGCTTTGGCGGTGTGATTAAGTTTATTCCAGACCCCGTCATTGTGGGTTTTACCGCCGGAATTGCCATCATTATTTGGGTGGGGCAATGGAGTTATTTTTTTGGCCTTCCTGCGCCGAGTGGTGTGCATTTTCATGAAAAATTCTGGTCACTCATGCACCTCCTTCCCAGCTTTCATCCAGCCACCACCCTCTTGGCCCTGGGCTCGTTATTTGTACTCATTTTCAGCGGCTATGTGCCTGGCATCAAACGTGTACCAGCACCTTTACTCGTGCTTGTTCTCGCGACCATGGTCCAAGCTTATTTTCACTTCGACGGTGTATCCACCTTGGGCAGTAAGTTTGGTGGTATTCCACAAGGCCTACCGAGCTTTCATTGGCCATCGATGAGCTTTGATCGTGTTATGGGGCTTATTCAACCCGCGTTCACCATTGCGATGCTCGGTGCCATTGAATCGTTGATGTCGGCCGTGGTTGCCGATGGCATGAGCGGGACCCGCCATAACTCGAACCAAGAACTTATCGGCCAAGGGATGGCTAATATTGCCGCGCCACTGTTCGGTGGCTTTGCGGCCTCAGGTGCAATTGCACGTACAGCGACCAATATACGTAACGGGGGCAACAGCCCGCTCGCAGGCATCGTGCATGCCATCACCCTGCTTTTGGTTTTGCTGATGTTAGCGCCACTTGCCGCCAACGTGCCGCTTGCCGCCCTGGCGGCTGTTTTGTTTATGGTTGCGTGGAACATGAGCGGGCTTAAACATATCATCAAACTTTTTAAAACCGCGCCCCGGGCTGATCTTGCGATTTTAGTCGTGACGTTTTTTCTGACCATTTTTGTTGATCTCATCGTCGCCGTGAATATCGGTGTGATTCTTTCGGTACTGCACTTTATTATGCGCATGTCGAAAAGCGTGGAAGTACGTCAAGAAACGCATGCCGAACTTGGTGAGACGCACACCGAAGAAGCGTTACCTCAAAATATTCCTGACGATGTGTTGATTTATTCGGTCAATGGCCCGTTCTTTTTTGCAGCCACCGAGCACTTTGAACAAACGCTCTTAATCACCCATACTGAACCGCGTGTGCTGATCATTCGCTTGCGCTGGGTACCGTTTATCGACAGCAGTGGAATTCGGACCTTGGAGGAAGTGATCGAGAATTTGCAACGCCGTAACATACGCGTACTCCTCACCGGTGCAAATCAGCACGTGACCGAGCGCCTTAAAAAAGCAGGACTGATTGATCGCATGGGTCAAAATAACGTGTTCACATCGCTGCACTTGGCCTTGGTGGCGGTTAAATCCAATGAGTAGCACTAACCTGCACGCGTCAAGAGATCGGTTACCCATGAATTAAGGCTTTTGCCATGCAATTCTGCTGCTATAGCAATCCGGGCATGGGTTTCGGGTGGCACACGCAACAAAATTTTCCCAGAATAAGGCTTTTGTGGCGATTTATTTAATTGTTGGCATGCTTGTAAATAATCTTCCACCGCTTCTTCAAAAGCTACGTGTAGCCCACGAACAGAGTCGGAATGAAAGCCTACAATATCATTGATGCCCGCAATATGCCCGATCATACAATCATCTTCATCGCTGTATTCTACTCTGGCAGAATAACCTTTATACCTCATGAAATTCATGGCAATACCCCTAATTTTTCTAGAAATGCTCTTGCATCTCGCACTTGATAAGGCTTAGCTTCTTTTTGAGGATGAGGTCTATGAAAAGTTGCAATAACTCCATTTCGTGCAAACCTCACCCTTGAACCTGAGCCCTCAAGCACTTCAGCACCGATAGACTGCAGTAGCGACTCTATTTTTCTCCACTCAAGCGTTGTTGATACAGGATTCGTGAAAATAGCCCTTAATGTACTGCTGTGCTTTTTGTTCATTATATGCCAATCTCGAAAAGATATCAAATTATGATATCAAAAACACCAAAAGACCACAATTTTTCATCACAAAAACAAAAACCTACAATTGATAATCATTCTCATTTGATATAAAGTGTCATTTTTTATCATGCTTAAAGAGCTAACCATGCCTAATTTATCAAGAAGAGAAGAAGACGCACGTAGAGCGGAACAAGCATCGATTGATTATAAGCGCTACCTCATTTTAGCCCTCAGTGCCGGCGCGAGTCTTATTTTAGGCCTGCTCGCCTTTGGCGGGATGTATGCTTTATGGCCTGCACTGATTCCAGCCGCCAGTGGCTTTACTTTATCTGTTGTGTATGAATTTGAAATTTACTCCCAAAATCTGACCCGCGCTTTTGAGAAATTATTTAGCCGCGATTATTTTGAAAAACAACTTCCTAAATATTATTTACACCATTATTTTCAGACCCAAAGCCAAGGCGCTGAGCGACTTGCGTTTTTTGAAGAATACGAAAAAGCCCTGCGAGCCAAAGATACTGAGCTACTCGATTATCTCGAAGCACTCTTTGACGAACAAATTAATAATACAGAGGATGCATATCGAGCCTCAGCCTACCGTTACAATCAACACACCGAAGCGTTACACGCTTTTTTACGCGCTGAAGGCGTTCATGATCAATACAAAAAAAGTTCGGAAAGGCGAAAAATTTACATCCCCGCCCTACAATTCTTTGCTTTACTCACAACACTTTCCATGAGCTTAGGCACGAGCTATCTTTTGGTTGAGTTTTTTAGTTTGGTGCCATGGCTTGCTGCCATACCTGCAGTACTGCCCGTGATCATTGTACCGCTCTCAATACTTGGCGGCGTTGCGTACGGCTTATTGACGTTCAATGCGGTCACGAATTTGATGGCCAACAACACCGTGGTTAATTGGGCCCGTAAAATACGCAATAATTTTTATAAAGACGGATTAACGCTTGCCAACATTACCATGGCAGCAACGGCAACGCTTCTTTTTGCCCTCGCCCTAACCCTCACCATTTGCACCGCAGGAACATGGTGGACCATTGCCCAACAAGTTCGCCCACTGTTTGGCTGGATGCGACGCATACCTACTTTTTTTATGGCGGTGGTTAACCCCGTCATTATGTGGTTTTCTTCACTCGCATTTAACGTCGAAAACACCAGTGGCACTTTGCATGAATTATTTCCTGAGCACGACAAAAACGACCCTGTAGATAAGTCACCCTCACCCTGGGAAAACATTAAAACCGCCTGCAGCAACACGGCACAGCATATGTGGGAAAAAGAAAACATTGGACAATGGCTCAATCCTTTTCGCCCCATGCTTTATCTTGTTTTATCCTTACGCTATGTTCTTTTTGCGGGGCATTTATTGAGTATTGGCGCAACAGCCGATAGAATACCGAAGCTTTCACAATATGTTTCTTCGTGCCTTGGCGGCTTAAGTGAAGGGTTTGAAGATTGGGATTATTTTTTTGGCGAACACCGTCATCCCCAAACATTGCATGCGTTGCTTCATGATCGCTTAGGTGAATCTCAAGGCCATAATCATGATCAAGACTTGCCTACAAAATTAGTTAACTTGTGCGCCATCCCGTTTTACTATGCCTCGGCACATTGGCATGCCTACTTCAGTACGTTTAACCGTGATGAAGCCACACATATGACTTATGAAACTTCTTGGGAAAAATTACACGAAGCATTTATCCCACAAGATGAAACTAAAAATGACGATTGTCATTGCGCAGCAAGATCTTCTTCACAACGAGCCGAAAGCTTTAAGAACAGCTTTCAGCTACCCACGCATTGTAAACCTTGCATACCAAAGGTGCGCTTCTTCACTGCGGGCCCGTCTCAGGTAAATCAGAGAAATTTGGACACTGAAGTGCCTGCCCTAAATCCAGCTCAAGGTGCGCATCTAGAGAATTTAGTGCATTCAGGATGCTCTGTAATGTAGAAAACTGGGTACTGAGCTCAAGATACAAAGGCCCTTCGGCGTCTTGCAGTTCGCTCACCGTTAAGTACGCGGCTTGCCCCATGTCCGTGAAATAACTTAAATTCACATGACGTTTTTTGGCGACCCCTGGAAACAAACCCGAGAGCAATAAGCTCTTATCGCCCACCGCTCGGAGCGCATCCACTTGACGCGTTCCAGCGCTCTGCATAGCATTCAAAAAATCAATGGCAAGCACCGATTCGGCAAGCTCTGGCGACTGTGAAAAGCGCATGAGTAAAAAAACCAAGTAACTTTCCATATTTTCGTGTAAAATAAGCCGCGTTGATGCTTGGGCCTCGTTAACCAGCGCATGCCATTGACTCATGTCTGTGGGATGTAAGATTAATTCACGCATAAATACCCCGCCTAAACCTGTTGCTTATATTCAGTTTAGCAAAAAACCCACGGTTTGTTGTATAATAACGAAAGCCACTTAAGGCCATTGCACTTGGAACAAAAAAATGACTAGAAAAATTCGTAACATCGCCATCATCGCTCACGTCGATCATGGTAAAACAACCCTGGTGGACAAATTACTCCAACAAACAGGAACATTAAACGAACGGGCGGCTCCTGTTGAGCGTCTGATGGACTCTAACGCACTCGAAAAAGAACGCGGCATTACCATTCTCGCGAAAAATACTTGTGTGCATTGGAACGATCATCAAATTAATATTGTGGACACCCCAGGACATGCTGACTTCGGTGGCGAAGTTGAGCGCATTTTGTCGATGGTGGATGGTGTGCTTTTACTCGTGGATGCCGTGGATGGCCCTATGCCTCAAACACGCTTTGTGACCCAAAAAGCCTTTGCTCAAGGCTTAAACCCGATTGTTGTGATTAACAAAGTTGACCGCCCTGGTGCACGGCCTGACTGGGTGGTTGATCAAGTGTTTGATTTATTTGATAACTTAGGCGCAACCGATGAGCAGCTCGATTTTCCTATCGTGTATGCATCTGCTCTGATGGGCTTTGCGACCTTGGATCAAAGTGAACCCAGCGATAACATGGCGCCACTCTTACAAACCATTATTGATAAAGTACATGCGCCCGATGTTGAGCCTAACGGCCCGTTTCAAATGCAAATCAGTGCGTTAGATTACTCCTCCTATGTGGGTACCATCGGTATTGGTCGCGTCTCACGTGGACATGTGAGCGCCAAAGCCTCCGTTAAAATCATCGATAAAGATGGCGAAATTCGTACAGGTCGTGTTTTGCAAATTCTTGGATTCAGCGGTCTCGATCGCGTTGAAGTACCCGAAGCTGAAGCCGGTGATATTGTCTGTATTACCGGGATCGAAGGCTTACGTATTTCTGACACCATCTGTGATCCTAATCATGTCGAAGCACTGCCTGCTTTAAGCGTGGATGAACCGACCATCAGCATGGTATTTCAAGTCAACAACTCACCGTTCGCAGGAAAAGAAGGCAAGTTTGTCACCAGCCGTAAAATTCGTGAACGTTTACAAACCGAGCTTTTACATAACGTCGCACTTCGTGTAGAAGATACGGAAGATCCTGATAAATTCAGAGTATCGGGTCGAGGTGAGCTGCATCTTTCAATTTTAATCGAAACCATGCGTCGCGAAGGTTACGAGCTTGCGATTTGTAAGCCTGAAGTGATTATTCTCGAGGAAGACGGTGTTAAACAAGAGCCGTATGAAAACTTGACTGTTGACGTTGAAGAGCAACACCAAGGCACCTTAATGGAACGCTTAGGTGCGCGACGCGGTGAACTCAAAAACTTAGTTCCAGATGGTAAAGGACGTGTTCGACTCGATTACGTGATTCCAACCCGCGGTCTGATTGGTTTTCACACCGAATTTTTATCGGCCACATCCGGCACAGGTTTGCTGTATCACGTCTACGATCATTACGGCCCGTATGTTCCAGGCGGCCTCGGTAAACGAAGCCAAGGTGTGATGATATCAAGCTGTCTGGGTACCGCACGTGGTTTTGCCCTGTTCAACTTGCAAGAACGTGGTCGCATGTTTATTGAACCGCAAGCACCCTGCTATGAAGGCATGATTGTGGGTATTCATTCACGGGATAATGATCTTGTGATTAACGTCACCAAAGAAAAGCAGCTCACCAACGTTCGTGCCTCTGGAACGGATGATAATATTGTCCTGACACCGGCCATCAAGTTCTCACTGGAAGAATCGCTTGAGTTTATTGATGACGACGAATTGGTCGAAGTGACACCGATCTCCATCCGATTACGTAAAAAGTTTCTTTATGAACATGAGCGTAAACGTACGGCACGTCAAAAACAAGAAGGCTAAAAACTCAAAATAAAAAAGAAACAGGAGATAAGTCGTGACCGCAAAGCTTGCCTTCAAGCGTGTTGTTTTGTACGCACGCCAGCATCGAGCAAACCCAAACGTGAGTGAAACACTGCAACGTTTAATCGATTTGCTTGATGCCGAAGGCATTCAAACGTTTTTGGACGTTGATACGGCCACGCACTTCGACGTCAACTGCCCCGTACTTCCACGTGATCTCATGGGACAAGAACCCGGCACCCTCATTGTGGTGGTGGGTGGCGATGGGAGCTTACTCTCAGCCGCACGCATGGCGATACATGTCGGGGTTCCGGTGGTTGGCATCAACCGAGGGCATTTAGGTTTTCTCACCGATATTTCGCCTCAAGCGCTTGAAACAGAGCTTGTGCCCATTCTTTATGGCCAATACAGCGAAGAAAAACGTTTTTTACTCAAGCTTCATCGACCCGACCATCAAGCTGAGCCGATGATAGGCGACGCGCTCAACGATATTGTTTTAAGTCGAGGCAGTGCAACACATTTAGTTCGTTTTGATGTGTATATCAACGAACAATTTGTAAGCCACTACCGTTCTGACGGCTTGATTTTAGCCACACCGACAGGCTCGACCGCCTACGCCTTATCGGCAGGCGGCCCCATCATGCACCCCGAT
Source organism: Legionella sp. (assembly GCA_009995425.1). Taxonomy (GTDB): domain Bacteria; phylum Pseudomonadota; class Gammaproteobacteria; order Legionellales; family Legionellaceae; genus JAALKW01. Next base: position 10,277 of record JAACPN010000066.1, read on the forward strand.
CTACAAGCGTTGGTGATGGTTCCGATGTTTTCGCACAGCTTACATTCTCGCCCCCTTGTGGTGGATGCCCATGCACAGATTCGACTGCATATCAGCGAACGCAACGAAAGCTCGTTACAAATCAGTTGTGATGGCCACGAGTCACACACGATTCATCCTGGCGAATCGCTGGTGATTAAAAAAAATTCCCAATCGCTTCATCTTTTGCATCCAAAAGATTATCTTTATTATGATACATTACGGGCTAAACTTGGTTGGGGCTCAAAACCCGAAGGATAAAGCATGCTTCGTTCACTCCTGATTGAAAATTTAGCGATTGTCACCCATCTTGAATTAGACTTATCAGAAGGCATGACGGCCTTTACCGGTGAGACTGGGGCCGGTAAATCCATCATGATTGACGCGCTGATGCTTGCCATGGGTGGTCGCGGCGATGCATCGGTCATCCGCGCCGGAGAAACCAAGTGCAGCGTGTCGGCCTTATTTACATTTGAGCCCGCCTCTGAACCCGCGCTTTGGCTTGAAGCACACGATCTATTGGAAGCCGATAGCGATGAGATTTGGCTGCGTCGCGTGATTCACACCGAGGGCCGCTCAAAATCCTACATCAACGGCCACCCCCTGCCTTTAAATAAAGTCAAAGCCTTAAGTGAGCTCTTACTCGATATTCATGGTCAACATCAACATCAGCGTTTACTCAAACCAGCCACGCATCGTGTGCAACTGGATCAATACGCCCATCATCCTGAGCTATTACACAACGTCGCACATCTCTATCAAACATGCCAAAAACTAAAACATAATTTAGCTGCCGCCAACGCACACGCAACCGATCAAGCGCACGCTGATTTACTCAATTACCAACTCGAAGAATTGCATGCACTCGCGCTCCAAGAAAACGAGGTGGATGAGCTCAATCAAGAACACAGCAACTTACATCATGCTAAAACCTATTTAGAAGAAATCGAACACATCAAGCTTATGCTCTTAGGGGATGACGACACGCTTTCAATTCAACAAAATTTGCACCATATTATTCAGCAACTCAACCACTTGCCCGGCAAGCACCCACGTGTAGAGGCAGCGGCTGAGTTCATACAAACGGCGTTAATTCAATGCGAAGAAGCCGCGAGCGAAATCGAAGATTTTGCAAACGAAGTTCACCTTGACCCTGAGCGTTTATTTGAAGTTGAAGCACGCTTAAGCATCTTGCATCAAGTCGCACGAAAATATCACGTGGCGCCCGAGCAGCTCTTAGCTAAACAACAGCAACTCGAACACGAACAGGCAAGCCTTGAGCACCTTGAAGCACGTCAAATACAGCTCAAACAAGCGTTTGATGCAGCGCAAGCGAACTATGAGCAAGCCGCCTTAGCACTGCGCGCATCACGAGCGCAGCACGCGCAAAATCTCGAGCAAGATATCACCGGCATGTTGCAGCAATTAGACATTGCGCACGGCGTGGTACGCGTGATGATAACCCCCGCTGACACCATGCACCCCCATGGTTTAGATCGCGTGGAATATTTCGTGAGTACCAACCCCGGCATTCCACCCGATGCCCTCGCTAAAATTGCCTCCGGTGGTGAGCTTTCACGCATTAGCCTCGCCATTCAAGTCATCACAGCGCGACGTGCATCCACACCTACGCTCTTTTTTGATGAAGTTGACGTTGGCATAGGGGGAGCAACTGCCGCACGCGTAGGCAGGCTCCTACGGACCTTGGGCGAGCGCCTCCAAGTTTTTTGCGTAACCCATCAACCGCAAGTTGCCGCCGCGGCGCATCATCATATGCTCGTCAAAAAGCATTCGGACAACACGCATACGTTCTCTGAAGTTCTGGCACTGGGCGCTGAACAAAAAGTCGAAGAGATTGCTCGTATGCTCGGTGGATTACACATGACCGCAGAAACTCAGAATCATGCCAAAGCGTTACTGCTTGAGCATGCTTAAATGATAATCGCACACAGTCTCGTGCCGATGATTGGATAATGTTTATCATAGCCCAGAGTTTCAAAAACGCATATGCACATTTACAACTCCAAAACACAGGTGTAAAATAGAGTTGTTAATATGCATATGCACGTTTTGAACTCCGAGGCAGTTATGAGTATAAAAAAGACATTCATAGGTCGAGAAAAAGAACTTCAGCAGCTACATTGGCTCACAGAAAAAA
>JAACPN010000012.1 GCA_009995425.1 Legionella sp.
ATGCTTAACCAAATAACGCTCACCTGTGCGCTCAACATCACCGGTTAAAAGCATTTGGCCTGTGTTATTTTTGACTTGAAGAATGCACGAATGATTATTTTTGCTGCGTGACTCCATCGGCATAGGAAAAAACTCAAACGTAATGCCATCCCAAACCCAAGACGGATAATTGTGACAATTGCTACCTCGATGATAAAAAGTGGGATCATCGACGATAAAATTTTGAATTGTAAATGCTTGTTCTAACGATGCTAAACCGCCGCGGTGATCTAAATCAGGATGGCTGATGACAACAGCATCTAAAGCTTTCACACCCAATGTTTTTAAATAAGGGATGAGAGCAAGCGCTCCCATATCTCCTCCATGATAAAATTTCATGCCTGTGTCATAAATTAAACGATGCTGTGCGGTCTGAACCACAACCGACAGCCCTTGACCAACATCTAGGACATCAATACGCGCCTCTCCCCAACGTATTTTTTCATGCTTTGGAAATACCCCCGGAAGCATGAGTATAATCACAAGCAATAAAAATCGCATTTTTGGGAAAATAAAAAACAGGACAAAGCCCAAAAGCATGCTAAGTGGCATGATGATTGATGTATAGGATAAATTAAGATTTACGATAGAAAAACGATCGATCCAATGTAAATACAGCAATAAAACATGTACAGCGGGTTTTAATATCATCGAAGACCAAGAAGCTGGTATAATCGGCCCCAAACATATCGCAAGCAGCCCTAATGGAATCATCACAAAACTAACCCAGGGTATAGCTAATAAATTCGCAAAAAAGCTATTTAAAGAACCATACGAGAATAAATACAACGTTAAAGGCATCAAGCCAAACAAGCATGCCAATTGTAAATACAGTGTTTTTATCATAGGGTGCGTGTTTGATATCCATTGATTCATACTAACTAAAATAGCCACCGCGCCAAACGATAAATAAAATCCAGGCATCATGACAGCATGTGGTTCAAATAAAATCACAGATAACAACGCGTATCGCCAAGCTTGCCATACTGTAAAACACGGCCCTCCCATGTGACGCAACAGCATAAAAAAGCAAACCACCAAAGCGCGCTGAGCCGGCACACCAAAACCTGCCAAAACACTGTAAACAAACGCCGCAAGCAAAGCGCCAACACTTGCAATACGTTGTGCTGGGATAATCAGCGGTAATCTGCCAAGACGTGAGCTTATCCATCGTAAAAAACCGAAGGTCAAACCCGCAACAAGTCCTATGTGAGCCCCCGAAATAACCATAAGATGTGTCGTGCCTGTTCGTCTAAATAAAGCCCAGGTTTCTTGACTGATTTGTGAACCAAGTCCCACGGTCAAGGCTTGTAAAATACCCGCTGTTTTTGTACCTAACGTACGTGTCGAGAGATGTGTTGATACGTGTTGGCGTATTTCTAACAACCGCTGTTTAATCGCGCGTGTTTGTCCTAAATATTCAAAGCTCTGTCGACGCGTCGTACCCACCCATTCAATATGACGCACTTTAAGTGCTTGAACATAATCAAACCCACCTGGATTACCTAAATTTTGAGGTTTTTTTATTTTAGCCTGCATTTGCCAAATTTGACCTGCAATGACGTTGGGACACGTGTCATAACACGATAACAAAATACGCGCACGAACAGATTGATGTTCGAGTGCTTGCAACTTAAATTCAAATTGCGTTTTATCTGAAGTTTTTACAGGAATGGAGGCGACAACCCCTTTTAATAAAACGTGCTTGAGTACCGGTGTTTTTGGCATTGCATGCGGTGCAACATACGCTTGGTGACATGCAGCCCATACAAAGCCTAAAAAAAAGAGTACAACAAGAAGCCACCGAGGCTTAAACAAAAGAAAGATAATCAATAGACTAAAAATATATCCATTCTTAAAATAAAAGCATGCGACCCCTGTAAAAAAGCAGAGGATTTCCATATTCGCTATAGGTTGGATGCGCGAAGCGTTACCCTACAATATTTATAAGAAAATACCAAGCGCTTCTTCAATTTCTGTGATTTGCTTTTCGTGCTTTACAATTTCACGTTCAAGTTCTAGCTCGTTTTCTTGTAGCGTCAACAAATTGTTCAGCATTGTAATAAAATCCACCCCTCCGGTACGGTAAGCGACTTGAGAAGATGTTAACGTTTGTTTAGCTTGTGGCAACAGCCGGTCTTGAAGTAATTTAATTAATTTTTTCGAACGGTGAATGATCAAAAAAGCATTTTTTACACGATAACCAAGATCTAAATAGACTTCCTGAAAATCTTCAAGATTAGCATGATAACGTGCAACAGACTCTCGAACGGCTTTATTTTGTTTATCTAAAAAATAGAGCGGAAGCGTTGCCTTCAACACGGCTTGATAACCCGACACGCCAATTGCCCTATCTCTAACATGTTCAGCTTCCAATTCAAAATCAGAAAAATAATCCATTTTACTCAACGTGATGCTTTCTTTTGATTTTTCGACTTCTTTTCTACGAACGTTTAAACGTGGTGAGCGTTGCTTGATGGCATCATTAAGATCTTCAGCTTTATGATCAAACCGCGTGAGCATCAAATGATCGGGCGTTGTAATATGAACGTCGAGATTACGATTAACGATATTATTAATATCTGTAATTAATGATTGCTGCTCCTGTTGTAAGCTGATTAAACGCATTTCGAAACGCGAAAGCTCCGTCTGTGCCCGAAATACATCTTGCTCTGGCGCATGTTGTGAACCGTATTTTTCTTCCGCTTTCTTCTCTAAAGTTTCAAGCAAAGCTTGATTATGCTCAAAAATTCCCATCGCTTTATTAACATAATAAAGATCATAATACTTACGTTTTAATTGTGAAATAATCGATATCGTTACCGCCAAATACTCTGCATCCGCCCGATGAGCATTGATTTTTGCAATTTTCCACCGTGAATACAGTTTTCCAGGAAAAGGGATCTCTTGTGATCCTCCTAAAAACTCAAGCCCTTGTAAGACTCGCTCATCGGCTTGATGCCCCTCTAACGTAAGATAGGTTGCAATCAATACTGGATCAGGAAGCGATCGGGCTTGCGATATAACGTTTTTTTCAGCCATCCATCGGTCATGTGCCGCACGAATGGTTGGATTATTTTTTGTTGTTTCTTCAATGAGAACAGCGAGTGTTTTTGTATTAACATTAACAGCTTCACGCATGAGCTCAGCGACGATCGGTGAAGGTGCTGCCTGTGTTTTTTGACAAAAAATATAGCAGACAAACCCGGCTAAAACACACGCCTTCAATAGCTTCATGCTTTTTTATATTCCAATATATTTCAATGGTTAAACACTATTTTTACTGTAGATTAGGCTTTCTTACAACCCTAACCACCTTATAAATCGATCTGTGGTTTTTAACTGCACAGAAGGATGATTATCAAATGTAAGCGTATAACTTGTTTGTGTTTGCTCGTGACTTATATCACGCGCATGAATCCGCACATTTTTTATTTTACCCATATTCACTTTGTTCATGAACGTTTTATTGTAACCCCGTATATTTTTAACCACAGGTATCACAAAGTGAACGTTATCAAACGCCTGTTCTTGCATATGATTTGCTAATTGCTGAAACTCCTGATTGCTTAACGCTACGAATTCTTCTCCCTTGATTTGACAGCGAAGCATGCGGTTTAACGGCACTTTTTTCCCAAATTGATTTATATAATCATCAGCCGACATCACCATAATTGGCTCATTTTCTTCACGTTTATTATTTTTATTACGCTCAACAAACAAAATACCTGTACGTACTTGCTCTGGTTTTTGCAGAGCTGTAAACATCAAATCGGTATTGGGTCGGGGCGAAAAACCTCTGCAATTTAAATATTTTGAATGTAAAATCCAATTTTCTCCGGGGTAGTAAACAACAAATAATGCATTGTCTTTGATGGTATTAATCAGAGGCTTTTTTAAATCTTCGGGGATTGCAGGACAACCCCAACTACGACCGGGTCGACCATATTTTTTTATAAATCCTTCATCCATATACCATGCTGAATGCATCACAATCGCTCGATTATAAGCGCGATCATTAAAGCCTTGCTCCAAGCCTGCTAATTTTAACGAAAGACCATGCCTGCCATAATAAGCTTTATCTGTTTTATACACCCCAAGACTGCTTGCTTTACTGTTATTCTGATTAGAAAAATAGTTTGTTAGCAGAGTACCTGAATTAATACCATGAGATACATAGGTATGAAAAAGCATTTTGTTTTTATGTAAATCAAATACCCACAAACGTTGAGTATTAGATGGCCGTGAATAATCAATGACGGTTAGAATGTGATTATGATCCGTTCTTTTTGATTTAGCACATGTCAATGTTGTTAATATCTTACTGACAAGCGCCGGGCTCATATCCACCTCGGGTTGTTCAAGCATGGTTTTAATCGAAGCGATAGGGCTGATTGTTTTTTGCTTATTACAACGCTTGGGTGTAATTAAAGACTTAAACTTTGCGATACCAGAAGGCTCTTTTTTAATTTCAACCACCTCTTGGCCCTGAGCTGGGTAGATCAAAGCGCTCAAGAATAAAAATAGTATTGCGCATAATTTGATAAACATAATCAATCCTTTGTTTTATAAATTAACCGTTACTCATATTGACTATATTAGAGCAATAACGTTCTTTTTGCACAAAACAAAATCATTTTATTAACCAACACATCCTGTCTTAGAATGTACTATAATCAAAGCATTTATACTTAATCGACATGGAGATGCCGAATGTTAGATTTTAAAATCTGTCGCGATGCAAAAACAGGTGAATGCACCCTAGAAACATCCATCACGGGAAAGCAATTACTAACCACGCCTCAACTCAATAAAAGTACTGCATTTACACATGCAGAGCGTGTTGCATTTGGCCTTTTAGGTAAACTACCCCATCGTGTTGAAACATTAGATGAGCAGGTCAAGCGTTCATATTTGCAATACAGCGCCTACAACACAGCGCTTCAAAAAAATATTTATCTCTCAAATTTACATGATAAAAACCAAGTGCTTTTTTACAAATTAGTGAGTCGGCACCTGCTCGAAATGATCCCGATTATTTATACCCCGATTGTTGGCACCGCCGTGAAAGAATTTAGCCTTGAATATCGCCAACCTCGAGGAATTTATCTATCTCATGCCGATCAAGATCATATTGATGCGATTTTAGAAAATCGCTCAAATCCTGAGATTGATTTAATTGTTGTGACCGATGGTGAAGGCGTGCTTGGCATTGGAGATCAGGGCATTGGTGGCATGGATATACCCGTCGCAAAGCTCATGGTCTACAGTTTATGCGGTGGCATTGATCCTACGCGAACTTTACCTATCTGTCTTGATGTTGGCACCAATAATCAAACACTGTTAGACGATCCATTGTATTTAGGGTGTGCTCATCCACGCATCGACGGTAAGGCGTATGATGTATTTATCGAGCGTTTTGTCACGGCGATACACAAGCGCTTTCCTAAAGCGTTTTTGCACTGGGAAGATTTTGGGCGTCACAATGCTGATCAGATTTTAGAAAAATTTAGAAATAAAATGTGTACGTTTAACGATGATATTCAAGGCACAGGCGCAGTTACGCTTTCGGCCTTATTGGCTGCCTGCGATGTTACCCAAACCCCACTCACGCAACAACGCATTGTTGTTTTTGGCGCGGGTTCTGCTGGCACCGGTATTAGCCAGCAAATTGTCGAAGCGATGATGCAACATGGTTTAACCAGTGAACAAGCTCACCAGCAATTTTGGTTAATTGATAGACAAGGTTTATTGACCGATGATGATATAAGTTTAACCGATGCACAAAAGCCGTTTGCGCGTGCAAAGTCTGAACTGACTCAATGGTCCTATCAAGGCCAAAATTACCCCTCACTCACGGATACTGTGCAGCAAATTAAACCCACTGTACTCATTGGTTGCTCGGCACAAACCGGCGCATTTTCTCAAGATATCATCCAAAACATGGCTAAATCATGTAAACGCCCCATTATTTTTCCTCTATCTAATCCTGATGAAAAATGCGAAGCTAAGCCTCAGGATATTTTAGCTTGGACCGAAGGGCAGGCACTGGTTGCAACAGGAACGGCTTTTCCTGCTGTAGAATATCAAAACCGTTTAGTTGAAATTGCTCAATGTAATAATGCCCTCGTTTTCCCTGGTATAGGGCTGGGCGTTTTGGCGGTTGGTGCAAAGCATTTATCAAAAAATATGATAGGTGCGGCGTCTCACGCATTGAGCCAATTTTCGCCTAGCAAAAAAGATAGTTTTTTGCCGCTTTTACCATCGCTGGAGCAAGCGCAGGTTGTTGCTAAAGCCATAGCACATGCCGTAGCTGATACAGCCATTGAGGAGGGGTTAGCTGAACATAACGATCGAGATAAAATTGATCAACACATCAATGAACATTTTTGGGAGCCACGCTACCTACCTTACCATAAAAAATCGTAAACAACATGAAGCCAAAAAAACATATTTTAATTTATGGGGGGAGCTTCGACCCCCCTCACCTTGGTCATATCAAAACTGCTTGCGCGGTTCAACAAACGTTTAAATTTGAGCGTTTTATTTTTGTCCCGTGTAAGCAATCCGTTTTGAAAAATAAAAGTCTTGCAACAAGCGAGCAACGCCTCGAGATGCTTGAGCTTGCACTAGCCCCCTACCTTAACACCGCATATCATTTTGAAATTGATACACGTGAACTCGAACGTGATACACCGTCTTATATGGTAGAAACACTCGAAAGCTTTCAACGCGATGATGACAAGCATTTGGCATTTTTTAGCTTATTATTAGGTATGGACGCTTTTCAGGACTTCACACGATGGCATCAGTGGGAAAAAATCTTAAAACTATCGGATTTATTGATTATGCAACGCGCCGGAATCCATCAAAACAAACCTATCCCTCAAAATCTAAAAACGGCAATCAACGCATCAGGCTGTCAGCTTAATTTTTTTGAGGCCGGCCACTACCCTATTGCCTCAACCACACTTCGTGAACGCATGCAAGCAGGCGAAATCCTTGAGAAAAACTTACTTTCAGAAGCTGTTTATGATTATATTAAGACCCATCATCTATATCAATCGCTGAAATCAGCTTTAAGATCATCTTTTAGCTCCAATTTAGATTTAGAATGAGTTTTATCATCAGCCTGATCTTTGCGTTCTAAGGCATGCACTTGTGCAAGTATATTAGGCATAAAACTAAACATCCAAACCGATAACGGTTTAAATCGTGGGTATATTTTCGAATGATTAAAATCAGTCGTATTCGCAAGTGACGTTAAGTTCATGACGCCAAGAAGTAACGCAACAATAAATGTACCTCGAGCAAAACCAAACCCCATACCCAGTAACCGATCGGTTCCTTTAAGTCCCGAACGATTTAAAATCATACTCAAAAGCATGTTGAGTAAGCCTCCGCATATCAGCGTTCCAAGCAATATAGCAACAAAACTCAATATGCCACGTAAGCTCGCATCGGGGATATAAGGCTTAAGCGCAACGCTAAGCACGGGAGAGTAGGTAAAACCTAGATAAATTGCAACAATCCATATGCCTAGAGCGATCAGTTCTTTTACAAAGCCTCGCATTAATCCTGTAAAAACAGATAAACCAATCAGCGCAATAATGGCATAATCAATCCAGTGCAACGTCATCATAAATTTGCACTCCGCTTCACAACAAAACCGTTAATCTGCAAGCTTTCAGATAGTTTTTCTTTTAACGCATGTGCATCATCACGATCATCTAATTGCCCAACAATGACTTTGTATAATGCATTATTACCTTGAGTTGTCGTTTGATATTGCGCTTTATATCCATGATCACGTAAACGATAAACAAGTTTTTCGGCGTTATCTTGACTGGTAAACGAGGCTAATTGAACGGCATAAGCCTCTCTCATGTCTTTTTCTAATTTACTGGGCGTTGCTTGTACAAATTTAACGGGTTTTGATTTTACGCTCTTTTTTTCAACAGCCGAGTTATGTAAAACCCTAACCTGCTTTTTTACTGGCGTTTTAAACTCTAAACCTTCTGCTCGAGCAATATGAGAAACATGAGCAGGCTCTTTAAGAGGAGGAAGTTCTACTTTCGCAACTTTGATCGTGTCAAACACAGCTTGTTTATCAGTAATCGCAACTTTGGGTGCCGAAGGCCTGGGTGGTAACTGAACAGATACATGAATATTTTCTTCCAATCGCTGATTTGACTTTTTAACCATGGCAGGCACAAAAATAATAGCCACAGCTAAAATAACGACCAACCCTGTTAAACGATGCTTTGTTCGTTCATCAATGCTTATGTTCATCTTTTTTTATATCTCCTCGTTTAAATAGGCATGCATGATAGCGCTCACCAAAACAAAAGAACCGTAAACAATAATAACATCACCTGGTTGTGCTTCAAAAACAGCTGCTTGATAGGCCGCCAAGGGAGTATTAAACACAGGTAATGCCTCCTGATTCATAACATCAGTATAAGCTTGCTTAAGATGTGTTTTACTTACGCCCCGCTTATCATCCAATAAACTTAAATACCAGATATCCACCACGTGCTTCATCGGCTCGATTAAGCTCGAAAGAACTCGACCTTGCAAACCTGAAAATACTGCATGAACCTTACCCTGTATTGCATGCGACTTCACGTATTCTGCAAGTAAATGAATGGATTGGGGATTATGGGACACATCCACTAACGTTGGGACTCTTGTTTTAAGCCATTCTTGACGGCCTGAAAGCGTGATGGTTTTTGCTGCTTTTTGATAAGCTTCATCAGGAACAAACAAACGGTTTTGAAGTGTTAAGCTTGCCATCATGGCTGCAGCAAATGCTTTAGGATGAATGGATAAAGCTGGCAACTCATAGGCCACCTGAGCTTTGTCTTTAAGAAGAAAACGATGTTTATTATGCTCAATAAAATAATCCTGATTTAAGCACAATAACGACGTATGAAGCTGATTAGCATGGTTAACTAACGAAGACGGAGGATGAGTATCTGCATAAATTGCAGGTTTATTCGCCCTAAAAATACCCGCTTTTTCATAACCAATCGCTTCGACCGTATCACCTAACCACGCTTGATGATCTAAATCAACCGTGGTCACAATCGCCAAATCAGAATCGATGATATTCGTTGCATCAAGCCGGCCACCCATACCCACTTCAAGCAAAAGCACATCAGGTTGATGCGCTTTAAAAAATACAAGTGCAGCAAGTGTGGTCATTTCGAAATACGTTAAAGCTGAGCTGCCATCGAGTTCATGAATGGCTAAAAACGCTTCACATAACGCTTGATCAGAAATGGGTGTTTGATTGATTTGTATACGCTCGTTAAACGTTAACAGATGAGGTGAGATATAGGTTGCCACCGAAAATCCAGCAGCAGAATAAATCGCTTGTAACGAGGCAACAGTCGACCCTTTTCCATTGGTGCCTCCAACCGTAATCACAACGGTTTTATCCCATATTAAGACATCAAGCGCCTTGGCAAAAGCCTGAATGCGTGGTAAACCTAATTGAATTGGCTCACGATGACGCGTTTCAATATAGGTTAGCCACTCCTGTAATGAAAAGGCCTTATAAGTTGTCATCACCACCGGTCTCTTGTGTATTTGCTGTGTTGATTTGTTCGTGCATGAGTTTCGAAATAAATTCCGCAACGGTATTGCGCAAATCTTTACGATGAACCACTTGATCAATATGACCATGTTCTAATAAAAACTCACTACGTTGAAACCCTTCAGGCAAGGTTTGTCGAACCGTTTGTTCAATCACGCGGGGTCCTGCAAAACCAATGAGCGCGTTAGGTTCAGCAACAATTAAATCACCTAAACTTGCAAAGCTTGCAGACACGCCGCCCATGGTCGGATCAGTTAAGACAACAATAAAAGGCAGTTTATGCTCAGCAAATTTTGCGAGTGCAGCGGAAGTTTTTGCCATTTGCATCAATGAGAATAAACCTTCTTGCATACGTGCTCCACCACTCGCGGTAAAGCAAACATAAGGTCGTTTATGCAATAAAGCTTCATTCACACCCCGCACAAACTTTTCACCGACGGTAGCTCCCATCGACCCACCCATAAAGCTAAATTCAAAAGCCGAAGCAACCACAGGTATGTTTTTTAAAGTCCCTTTCATCACAACTAAAGCTTCTTTTTCCCCTGTTGCTTTTTGTGCCTGCGTAATTCTATCTTTATATTTTTTTGAATCACGGAATTTTAATCGATCGATCGGTTCTAAATTTTCGGCCAATTCAACACATCCGTTTTCATCTAAAAATTGCGTTAACCTCTCACGTGCTGATATACGGTGATGGTGTTCGCACTTAAAACAAACCGACAGGTTTTTTTTAAGTTCTGCACGATACAACAAAGCATGACAAGATTTACATTTTACCCAAACACCTTCAGGAACCCCTTTTTTTTGAGACGTTTCTGTTCGGATTCTAGAGGGTAACAATTTTTTTAGCCAACTCATGTGAAAACTATCCTTCTGTTTATAAGTTCATATTGTATCATAAAAACCTAACATGCTTATCTTAAGATTTCTTTTTCGTATAAAACAGCCCCGAGCGTCCAATTATTTGTACTCATTTTTTTCGATATGAAATGGATCGGTTCATGACGATTGATACCAAAGCCTTCGATAAACAAAGCGTATAAGTAAGAGGAGTTCAGGCAACTCGTAAACAAATGCCTGTTTTCAGGGTAGAGCGTGCCCAAAATAGACCAGTCTTGCTGACATACCTGTCGATTAGCCTTTTCTGAAAATTCTTGCTGCGTAAACTGATGATTCTCAAATGTAAACGGTTTTTCTTGTAACATAGCGCTCAGGCCACCGATAATATACCACGTTTGCTCTGGGTTACTCTGAATCACTGATTTCACATGGCGATCGACCTGATGAACACCATTAATCAAAGGCATCATGAGTTTTTGACATGATTGAAAATCTCCTACAGCTGAAGATCCATTCGGTAAAGGATAATGCCTAGGAAAACAAGCATCTTGGTCCAGGTATTGGCTTCGAATCTCATCCTGCCCAAGCCCAAGAAAACCATGTGTGAATAATGAAATATGCCGCCCATAAACATCGATATCAATATAATCGCTTGGATTTAAATTTGGATTTCTTGTTTGCTCGCCCGTCAAAGGAAATGCTATTTGAACCGAGGCACTCCCAGTGTCAACCACACTAACTAACGGCGCCGAAGGTGATGACAATGCACCCAATTCATAATTAACTGCCAACCAACCGTACAACGCCTCCTCACGACTTTTAAGTGTTTTAGCATCCACCAACTGCCACTGTGCTTGCCTGGCGAACCAATACTTCAACTTAGCATAATAAGCCTGTTGTCTTGAAAAATTTAGCATACGCATACCTGCCGTTGCATAAAAATAGACAGGAATATTGTCATCTGTCACATCTGAAAACAGCTCGGACAAATACGCATTCATGGCTCTTTGGTTTAATTCAATGGATGCGAAACCAGGTTCTATTTTTTTTGTAAATATATTTTTTATTTCATAAGACGTATGAGAAGCATCTTTTTTATAGCTATAAATATTTAACCTCGAGCCCGAATTTCCTGCATCAACCACAGCAACGCATTGATTCTCCGGGCATATGACCGAGCCGCAAAATCCAAACGAACTTGAAAGTAAACAAAGCAACAGCAGTATACGAACCATGATTCTATCCTAGCAAAAATTTAACAAATAATTTAACAAGCAAGACTGATTTTCAGATTATTATCACATTATTATGCTGTAATTTGTATAAAAAAACGAAAATCGCATTAAGTATTTTTAATATTCTGCCGATATTTTTATAAAACGATACCAACATAATATTTCTATATCTTCCAGGGTTGGAATTGACTATGAAAAAATTAGCATGCATTGCTATCACCAGCTTTCTTTTTCTCACAACGTCTTGGGTTTGGGGCCAAGCACGCTATGGTGAACGGTTTTGTAATCTCCCGGATTATGACTGCATTAGAATCGAGTCAGGCGACCGATGGGAAACGCTTTTTCCAAACCCTGAAGAAGAAGATATTATCAGACGCGTTAACCGTATGAACGTAAGTTTAAAGCCCGGTATGATTATTGCTATACCAAAACATATCGAAAACCTGACGATATATGATGTATCGCCCTTCCCTCGTTACATCGAATCGATAGGCGAAAAAACAATTTACGTCAATCAAGAACGCTTGGCTTGGGGTGCCTATGACGATCAAGGTCAGCTGATTTGGTGGGGACCTTTGTCATCAGGCAGCGCGAAGTGCAATGCAGCGAATGGTTATTGCAAAACACCTGCGGGCTTTTTTCGCATCATCCGAAAACAAGATATTGAATGTGTTTCAACTGCGTTTCCAAGGCATGCTGATGGCACCAGCGGTGGCGCAGAAATGCCTTACTGCATGCATTTTTTTAGAGGTTTTGCGTTGCATGGTAGTCGCAGCGTTCCGGGGTATCGTGACAGCCATGGATGCGTCAGAATGTTTATTGAAGATGCACGATGGCTTAATGAAGAGTTTATCGACCTGCCGGGTATTGGCATGAAGGGTACACGTGTGATTGTTGGAGCTCCGGCGACAACGAGAGTTCCAAGACGAGATCCTAAATAATTTACTCTAAAAACGAAAATACACCCTGCACACCTTTGGATTTAAGTAAGCTGATAACTTGATCTGCTTGCTTTTTATCCCCCATAGGTCCAAGCCTCACAATTTGATTGGCGAGATGCTCTTCGATCACCATGGGTATAGCCGGTGTTAGCTTAAGTAATTGATCACGATAAGCGAGGGCAGAAGCTTTTGATTTAAACGCGCCGGCCTGCAAGTAATAGCGTGCCTCGGGTATCTTTTTTTGGGCTCGCGATGATAAAGCTTTGACTTCAACAGGTGCTGTTCCCTCAGGTAACAACCCAAGCTTCACCCCTGCAGCATAAGAAAGATCAATAATACGGCCTTCATGAAATGGGCCTCTATCGTTGACTTTGACGATGATTTTACGTCCGTTTTTTAAATTTTTAACTTGCACATAGCTTGGCAGAGGTAAGGTCTTGTGTGCGGCGGTTAAGGCGTACATATCATACGCTTCACCGCTGGACGTACGCTGCTCATGAAATTTTGTGCCATACCATGAAGCAAGACCACGTTTTCGATAGCCTTTAGATGTTGGTAAAACATGGTAGGTTACACCGTTGACATGATAAGCCGTGGGATTGCCATAGCGACTCAACGGCTCTTGGATGGGCGATACTTTTTTAAACTCAGTCGGTAACGGACCAGACGGCGCTCCATCGTGTGTGTCACGTGTGTAGCGATGAATTTTTTTTAGTTTGGGGGGCGTAGGTGATGATGGTGATGAAATTTGCTTTACGCGATGGGTTTGACACCCTGCCATGAAGCAAAGCGACATCAAAACAAGACCTAAGCGCCGCATAGCTTCTCCAATATTTAATACTATTTAATACGAGAATATACACATTTAGCTTTAAATTTCCAATACTAAGAGATGGTTAGCATCAACTTCCTATGATAAAATACTTGCACTGAGTGTGGGGTTATTAGATATTAAATAAATTCGAAACCCACCGTAACTTTACTTTGGTGAGAAGCCTGATGCATAAACGAGTTCATGCCTTAACCTCTTTTCTTTTGTTTGCGGCTGTTTTTGCGCATCCAAAATTTCTTCATGCTGATTCATATCAAACAGATCGTCTTGCACAACCAAAACCCGATCAAACCAGCCCTCTGATCACGCCATCCGCACCATCCATTCATGCAAAAGCATATTTTTTAGTGGATACCAACAGCGGTAAAATTTTAGCTGAGAACAATAGTGACAAAAAACTTCCTCCAGCAAGCCTTACGAAACTGATGACACTCTATGTCGTGTCTAAGGCGCTTCATAACGAACAAATACATCTAGAAGATACCGTCCATATAACTAAGAAAGCCTGGAAAACTGGCGGCTCACGGATGTTTGTCAAAGAAGGTCAAGATGTACGTATTGAAGACTTGCTTAAAGGCATCATCGTTGATTCAGGAAACGATGCCTGTGTTGCGCTAGCCGAGCACTTAGGTGGAAGCGAAGAAGGCTTTGCTGCCTTAATGAATCAAGAAGCTCAACAGCTTGGGATGATGAACTCACATTTTACGGACAGCACGGGCTTACCCCAGCCTGAGTTATATACCACAGCCAAAGATCTCGCTATTCTTGCGCGTGCCATTATCAATGAATTTCCTGAGTATTATCACTGGTACAAACAAAAATGGTTCACGTTCAACGAAATCAGGCAACCGAATCGCAACCGACTTTTGTGGCGTGATTCCCATGTTGATGGCATGAAAACAGGCCACACAGATGAAGCAGGTTATTGTCTCGCCTCTTCAGCGAAACGTGATGACATGCGATTAGTTGCCATTGTTTTAGGCTCTCCCTCAGAATCAGTCCGTGCAGATGACAGCGAGCGTTTACTTAAATACGGATTCCGTTTTTTTGAAACGCATAAGCTTTATGAAGCAGGAAAGCCGTTGGCTGAACTTCCACTATACAAAGGTATGAGTCAAACACTTCCTATTGGTGTTTTGCAAAATCACTATGTAACGATTCCATCAGGTCAATATCAGCATTTGACGATAAAAACAGAAGTTCCTAAATACCTCAAAGCTCCGATTCAACAAGGACAACAAATGGGTGAACTTGTGGTGCTCTTCAATGGAGAAGCAGTTTCATCACGACCACTTTATGCTTTAAAACCCGTTTCTCAAGGTAGTCTATTTTCACGTGCTAAAGACTCGGTTAAACTCGTCTTTAAACAATGGTTTAGTGCTTAATGATGATGACTGAAAACTCAAAAGATTCTAGTTTGTTAAAATTTCCCTGTGATTTTCCCATAAAAATTATGGGAAAAGCGACAGACGCATTTAAAAACGATATTTTTTCAATCTTAAAAAAACATTATCCTGCTCTCAAGACAGATGCAATTCACATGAACTCCAGTAAAAACGGTAATTTTATCGCTATGAGTGCAACCGTTTTTGCACAAGATCAACCTTCGTTAGATGCCTTGTATCAAGATTTGACCCAGCATCCGGATATCAAAATGGTGCTTTAAATGCTGATCATTCGTTCTTTAGGTACCCAACCGTATGCTGATACATGGCATGCCATGAAAAAATTCACTGATGAACGAACATGCGATACACCCGATGAAATTTGGCTGTTACAACATCCTCCAGTTTACACCCAAGGACAAGCCGGTAAACCCGAGCATATTTTAAACCCTGGTTCGATCCCAGTGATTCAAAGCGATCGTGGAGGACAAGTAACTTACCATGGTCCTGGTCAACTCATTGCTTATATTCTGTTAGATATTAAACGTCGCAATCTAGGCATTCGAACCTTAGTTTGTCAGCTTGAGCGTAGTTTAATTGATCTGTTATTCACATTTGGCGTGCGAGCCGAAACCAAAGATGGCGCTCCTGGCGTTTATGTCAATCAGAAAAAAATTGCATCCATCGGTTTGCGTGTGCGTAAAGGCTGCACTTACCATGGCCTAGCCTTAAACATAAACATGGATTTAAAACCCTTTTTAGGCATTAATCCCTGCGGTTATGCAGGCTTAGACATGACCCAACTTCACGAGTATGACGCTACAGCCAATCTAAACCACGTTGAAATGCAACTTAAGACGCTTCTTTTGACACAATTTGAAGGGGATGCCCATGCAGCTCTTCACTAACTATCTTGAGCCGCTTACAGCGTGGCTTCATCATCACCCACACTGGTCTTTGTTCCTGGCTTTTTTTATTGCTTTTATTGAGTCGTTAGCTTTTCTTGGTAGCATTATTCCCGGAACAGTGGTCATGACTGCACTGGGTATTTTAGCAGGATCAGGCGTGATGCGTATTGATCTCACATTTATTTTTGCAGCCCTTGGCGCCATCATTGGAGACGTTGCAAGTTACGGTCTCGGCTATAAATTTAGTGACCGACTCCTAATCATATGGCCTTTTAGCAGATACCCCACATGGCTAGAATACGGACAAAAATATTTTAATCGCCATGGTACTAAAAGCATATTTTTAGGGCGATTTATTGGTCCTTTACGGTCCATTATTCCGGTTGTAGCTGGTATGATGAGGATGAAGCAACTACCTTTTTTATCAGCCAATATTATGTCGGGTATTGCTTGGTCCATCGTTTATGTTACACCTGGTGTTCTTATTGGGAGTGCAAGCTCTGAACTTTCAGCAGAGGGTGCCACGCGTCTGTTTCTCTTTATTTTGATTTTGCTTGCGCTGGTCTGGTTTGTCAGTGTTGTGGTTAAATGGCTTTTTGCTCATGTCAGCTCTTTTTTGCAAACACGATTACATTACGTCTGGGCCTGGCTGGAAGATAACCGTTTATTATCGCGAGTAACACGCCCTCTCACACCACCCAACGAAGGCAATCACGCCGCAACAGCCGCTCTTCTTGTATGCTTCATACTTTCTATCAGTATTATTGTCAGTATATTCTTATGGTTTATCTGGATTGATGAACTGGGTGATTTACTTGATCTGCCTATTTATTTCTTTTTTCAAAGTTTACGTACACAACCTATGGATATGTTTTTCGTTATTATACGCTGCTTGATTGATACGTATCCTTTACTTGTCTTTTCTATGACTATTTCACTCAATATGATCTACAGACGTAACTGGCGTTTACTCAAGTACTGGTTCAGCTTAGGTTTTATCTCGCTATTCATGAGTCAGGCCATGGGGACCTGGATGAATTGCCTCAGACCAGAAGATGCAGCTTTATTTCAAAGCAACTTCTCGCACCCATCAGCATCACTGACCCTGGTCACAGCGTTCTGGGTATTTTTAATGCTTCAAGTAGGTCGAACCTCCATGACCAGCTTAACCCGGACCTTACGTTTGATTTGGCTAAGTCTACTCGGGCTCGACGGCATTGCCGTGCTCTACCTGGGTGAACACTGGTTAACGAGTACGCTGATTAGCTACACCATGGGGAGCACGCTTGCACTTGGGCATTGGATCCTTTATCGACGTCACATTCCCAAAACCTCACCGAAAACACGAACAATTTGGCTTGCGTTTGGTTTATTTATAGCTGTAGGCATGTGGATTACGACGACTCAGTATAAAGCTAAACTTCTTTTGCATACGCCTTATCCTGAACAATACATGCTAACCAGTCAAGCCTGGTGGTATCAACGTGAACCGCTCTTACCTCAGTATACGATGAATCGTTTTGGTCATCCCAACGGTGTGTTTAATATTCAGTATTTAGGTTCACTTGCTGTATTTCAAAAAGCACTCGAAAATCACGGTTGGCGACTTCGTCCAAACTCGTTTGCAAAACGTTTTTTAGAAAAAACGAATCATCTGTCATCTGCCCCTATTCGAGCGCTAAAAACACCGCTTTATTTGAATAAAAAGCCTGAACTCGTGATGACATATGACGCCCGAGGATCACGACCCCTGATCATTCTCAGCATGTGGCCGTCTAACTATCATCTTCATAACCACGATCAACCTATTTGGTTAGGTAGTTTGAGTACTTTAGAAAAATCAACACCACTCACGGACGATGGGCAAACAGCCCTTTCATCGTTTCAGCAAATTTTACCTGCACTTAAAGAATTTGAGTTCACAACCTTGCCTTTACCCACACAACCGTTACAATCACCATCTTTGCCATCGCAATCTCTCTTACTTATGATTAAGGAAATAACTTAAACATGGAATTTTTTACTGAATACAGTCTTTTCTTATTAAAATCTATCACATTTGTTGCGTCTTCTTTATTTTTGGTGATCGGTATTGTGTCTATAGGACGTCGTTCAATCAAAACACCTTTAAACATCGAATCACTCAACGAGCAATACGATGAGCAAACAAAGCAGCTTCAACACGCTTTAAATTTAAGCAAAACAGACAAGAAAAAAATTAAAGAACATCATAAATCTCAAAATAAAATAAAAAAATCCAGAGAGAACCATCCGAGACGTTTCGTTCTCAACTTTAACGGCGACATCGGCGCGACTCAGGTTAATCAATTACGCGATGAAATTTCTGTTATTTTATCCTCCGCCACCTCCAACGATGAAGTGGTTGTTCGTCTCGAAAGCCCAGGTGGTGCTGTGAGTGGTTATGGGCTTGCCGCATCGCAATTGCAACGTCTACGCGACAAAAATATCCCGTTAACCGTTTGTATCGATAAAGTTGCTGCCAGTGGTGGTTATTTAATGGCCTGTGTTGCCAACACCATTATTGCTGCACCGTTTGCGATTATTGGTTCAATCGGTGTCGTTGCCCAACTGCCAAATTTTCATCGCTTTTTAAAAAAACATAATATTGATATAGAACTCTTAACGGCTGGTGAGTACAAACGTACACTCACGGTCCTTGGTGAAAACACGGATAAAAATCGTAAAAAATTCCAAGAAGATCTAGAAGCTATTCAAGCATCTTTTCGTGATCATGTTCTTACTCATCGCACACATATTAATATTGATGAAGTAGCTACTGGCGAGCATTGGCTAGCTAAAGACGCGATGCAGCTTGGCTTAGTTGATCAACTTAAAACAAGCGATGATTATTTGTACGATTCGATTGATTCGTACGAAACGCTTGTTTTAACAACACCCGTAAAACCAAGTTTATCGAGTAAATTATTTAAACCGCTGACCGCTTATTTTTATAGATAACGAACCATCTACTATTTTGCTGTAATTTGTATAGGTTTTTTCAATGGAATCAACACCCCCCCCCTGCACCCTTAATCCTGACGCGCATACGCTTATTTTTAAGCATGCGCGCGTGAGTCATCCAGTCTTTAGTGATGTCATTGGGCTGCATGATATCGATCATATATCGCTTACAACCATCAGCCGTCAAAACGAACTGACTATTTTATCTTATAGGCCTGCAGTCGAATTCGATTTAATCAAAACAGACTTATGGCATCACGATCGCTCATATCACCCTGATTTTTTCAAAACAAGGCAATGCAAGCTTTGGACTGATTTATACAACCATGATAGATACACCGAATTAATGCACGTCAAACAAACATCTAAACATTTACGCGCAGGTATATCAACCACAGTAGCCTATAGTAATTGCATACTTTTGCTTTCGTTCGCGACTCAATCGAAACACCCTGAAGCAGGAAAGCGATTACTTGAAGCCCATCCGGACTTAATCAAAATGGGACGTTATTGTTTTCAAAAGATCTCCCATTTATTTTTACCTTACTTAGGCAAAACAACAGCTCAAAAAAAATCTCGCATTTTCTCGCCTTACATGCAACTTGTCGTTAACAATAACGTAACTGAACGTGGTGTTTCATGAAATTACAACATAAAAATAGAATTATTTTTGCCGCCATGATGGGAAATTTAGTCGAAACATTTGATTTAGCTATTTGTGGTTTACTCTCGCTTCACCTTGCAAAATATCTTCATGCTAATTCCACCGAGGGATTATTTTTTGTTTTGTTAAGCTTTTGTGCAGGTTATTTGGCAAGACCTTTCGGTGCGATATTTATGGGCTTTTTTTCTGACCGTTATGGCAGAAAAATCATGATGGCTGCATCCATTTTTTTTATGGGTATAGCAACCGCGTGCATTGGCTTTATTCCAGCCTATAGCAGTATCGGAAACCTCGCGCTGTTTTTACTCTTGCCCTTACGTATTATTCAAAGCTTTGCTTGCGGCGCCGAATATTTAAATTCGTCTGCTTTTTTAGTGGAGTGCGCGGCTAAAAATCGTAAAGGCTTCTCAGCCAGTTGGAGTTCTTTTGGAGGCACTGCCGGTGTGATGATAGCAACCCTAACAACACTGGCAGTTGTACATTTTAGCAAAAAGCATCCTGATCTAGAATGGCTTATTTGGCGCGTACCGTTTGTGCTTGCGCTCGTGGGATCATCCGTTGGACTTTATATGCGCTTGTGCATGCCTGAAAGCTTAGAGTACGTACTGTATTATAGCGACCACAAAAAGCCTAGTTTCACACAATTAAGGCAAGAATCCATACAATACATCAAGCATCAAAAAGTAAAAGCTGCTCTCGTCATTGCCTTAAGTTTACTGGGTGTATCTACCTCCTTTTTGTTCTATGTGTATGGTCCTATTCAAGCGCAGGTTTATAATCATTTGAGCTACGCTGAAATTCTTGTTTCAAACTTTGTCGCTTTATCCGTCATGCTCATCACCTACCCAATTGTTGGTAAGTTATCTGATTCCTATGACCGAATAACTATTATACGCTTCGCTTCATTAGCTCTACTGCTCTTATCACCATATTTTTTCCAAGCACTATCCGGCTATAGTTTGCAATATTTCATGTTGATGCAAGCATGTGTTTCGATTCCCACAGCCGCTTTTTGCGCAGTTGTACCTGTCGTGCTTGCCGAACTATTTCCTCTTGAATTACGCTGCACTGTGCTTTCAACCCTTTACGCGATAGGCGCAAGCTGTGCTGCAGGATTTGCACCTGTACTGGCTTTCCATCTTGTCAAACAGACCGGTAACCCAAGTTCACCTAGCTGGATGATCACGTGTTTAGTTTTATTTGTTTGGGGGATATTGATGTTATCGCAAAAAAGAGAAGCTGAAAAAATAGTCTACAATTAATTTCAGCAAACGTCATGAACCTGGGGTTTTATTCATGAACATAATCGTTTATAATTCACGCTCGGCATATTTTAAATAACCAGCATACAGGCTTTAATAAATCTATGGTGTTCGTCGCCTCCGGCCTTAATTATAAAACAGCCCCACTCACGCTTCGCGAGAAAATGGCGCAACTTTCGTCACCAGACCATGCCCCACTGGAGCGTTTACTTCGCCTGCCATTTATGCATGAAGCCGTTATTTTATCAACCTGCAATCGTACAGAAATCTATTGCAAAACGGATAAACCATCGCTTTTAATTTCCTGGCTTGCTGAAGAGATAAATTTATCTGTTGATTCACTGGCACCCCATATGTACCAGTATCAAGGCTATGAGGCACTACAACACTTGCTACGCGTGGCAAGTGGGCTTGATTCCATGATGTTGGGTGAGCCTCAAATTCTTGGTCAACTCAAGCAAGCATTCCGTGCAGCAGATGAACGAAACGGCGTGAAATCTCAACTTCACCAAATCTTTCCTTTTGTATTTAATGCAAGCAAACGCATTCGAACAAAAAGCGGTATTGGTAGCAATCCGATTTCGATTGCCTCAGCTGCTGCTCGTCTTATTGGTCAATTATTTTCAAATTATGAATCGCTTGAAATTTTTATTATTGGTTCAGGTGAGACAGCGGCTTTAGTTGCAAAATATTTATATCAGCACGGTGCACGAAAATTTACAATTGCGAGTCGCACACGAGAAAATGCTGATAAATTAGCACTACAATGGCATGCTGAATCTTTAAGTATCACGGATATTCCGACGCAACTACCCAAAGCCGACGTGGTTATTTCAGCCACAGCCTGCCCCCTGCCTTTTATCGACAAATCCATGGTTCAGCAAGCGTTGGCAACAACTAAAGAAAAAACGATGTGCTTTTTAGATTTAGCAGTTCCACGTGATATAACCCCGGATGTCGCGGAACTTAAACATGTTTTTTTATATAATATCGATGATTTACACATGACGATTGAAAGCGGACTCAACGAAAGGCGCGCTGCAGCTATACGTGCAGAAGCACTCATAGAGCCCGAGTTAGAACACTACATGCGCTCACATCGCACACGCCGAGCTCAACATGCCATTTGTGACTATCGCGAAAAAATGCAGCAGTTGGCGGAGCAAGAATTACAACGGGCAACTCAAAAAATAACAACCGGACAATGTGAGCATGCCGTGCTACGTGAATTTTCTGAACGCCTGACTAATAAATTAACTCATGAAACCACGGTCGGTCTTCGTCAAGCTGCAGCTGATGATCATCCCGAGTTGCTGACACTAACATCTTATCTTTTAAATACCACAACCTCGACATTGGATTATGAAAAAATCACTTAAATTTAAACTTGAACAGTTGGTTGAGCGATTTGAAGAAATCAGCCATTTATTATCCGATCCGTCCGTAATTGCAAATAACGAACAGTTCAAAGCACTTTCAAAAGAATACGCGCAGCTTGAACCTGTAGCTGCAACATTTGACGCATGTTCTTCTGCAGAGTCAGAGCTTATTTCATTACAAGAACTCATGGATTCTGATGACGCTGAAATGGCCTCTATGGCAGCAGATGAAATACCCGCAATCAAAGAAAAAATTAAAGTACAGCAAGAAACATTGCAAATGCACCTGATTCCTAAAGATCCTCATGACGAAGGAAACGTCTATCTTGAAGTACGCGCAGGCACAGGTGGCGACGAAGCGGCCATCTTTGCTGGTGATTTATTTAAAATGTACTCAAGATTTGCTGAAACTGAAGGCTGGCAGTTAGAAATTATCAGTACGAATCATAGTGAACACGGTGGCTTCAAAGAAATTATTGCGCGTATTATCGGCAAAAATGTTTATTCAAAGCTAAAATTTGAATCAGGTGCGCATCGCGTGCAGCGTGTACCTGAAACAGAATCTCAAGGACGTGTACATACCTCGGCATGTACCGTTGCTGTTATGCCTGAAGTTGATGAAATTCATGATATCGAAATCAAGTCAGACGATTTGCGTATTGATACCTATCGCTCTTCTGGTGCGGGTGGTCAGCATGTCAATAAAACTGATTCGGCTGTTCGTATCACCCATATTCCAACCGGCACGGTCGTTGAATGTCAGGATGAGCGTTCTCAGCATAAGAATAAAGCACGTGCCATGAATTTATTAAAAACACGCATTCTCAACGCTCAGCAACAAAAGCAACGAGACGAACAAGCAGAAACACGTCGTTCGCTTGTAGGAAGTGGCGATCGTTCGGAGCGTATTCGAACGTATAATTATCCTCAAGGTCGTTTAACCGATCATCGTATTAATTTAACGTTATATCAGCTATCCGACGTACTCGCGGGCCAGCTTTCTCTTGTTATTGAGCCTTTGAAACGCGAGCATCAAGCGGATCAACTTGCTCATTTAGGTCAGCATGATTGATATTAAACAAGCACTAAAAAAAGCCGTACTGCATCTATCATTAACAAGCCCAACGCCTCAACTAGATGCTGAAATTTTGCTATGTCACGTTTTAAAAAAAAATCGAGCTTATTTATATGCTTATAGCGAGCACGTGCTTGACACCTCGTCGCATCAATTATTTGAATCTCTCATAGAAAAACGCTTCGAAGGCATGCCGATAGCGTATTTAACACAGGAACGCGAATTCTGGTCATTACCTCTTTATGTTACATCAGATACATTGATACCCAGACCTGAAACAGAATTATTGATTGACCTGGCTTTATCGTTATTAGGTCAACGCTCACATTGCTCAGTGCTTGAATTGGGCACAGGAACCGGTGCAATTTCAATAGCGTTAGCAACTGAAAAACCCGAGTGGAAAATTGTAGCAACCGATATCAGTAAGCCAGCACTTTGCGTGGCACAAAAAAATATTGAGCGGCATCAACTGCACAACATCACCCTGATGGAGTCTAATTGGTTTCAAACAATTCCAAACCAAACGTTTGATTTGATTATATCTAATCCACCCTACCTGGCTGAGCATGATCCTCACCAACATCAAGGTGACTTACGTTATGAGCCAAAACAGGCGCTCGTCAGTGGTGAAGATGGTTTAAATGATATAAAAACAATTATCAAAACAAGCCGTCATTATTTAGTGACTGGCGGTTTACTCTTACTTGAGCACGGTTACAACCAAGCTCAAGATGTGGCAGAATGTCTTTTAAGCGAGCAATATCATCACGTGCAGTGCTGGCAAGACACCGCAGGGCTTGATCGCGTGAGTGCGGGATCGTATTAAACCCCAATAATTTGTTTCAAAAAACATCATTTATCTATATTTTAGTAAGAAGATGCTCTAATAACCTAGCATCTTTGAACAAGCCAGTTTATAATTGAAGCTATTTTAACCGCGTGCAAACGCATTCAACATTTAAGACTGAAATTATATGTCCCTAAATGATCAAGAACAGCAACGATCCCAAATTGCCAAAGTTATTAGCTTAGGCAAAGAACAGGGTTATCTCACCTACCTTCAAATCAATGATTTAATGCCTAGTATCGTTGATACAGAGCACTTTGATGACATTATTAATAAGCTTGAAGGAATGAATATTAAGGTATTCGAAAGAGCACCAAGCTCGGATGAACTTCTTTTGTTAGGAAACACGGAAGAAGCTCCTGAAGATGTCGAAGAAGCCGCAGCCGTACTTGCATCGGTCGCCAAAGAAACAGGAACAAGCGATCCAGTACGTATGTACATGCGTGAAATGGGTACGGTTGAACTGCTAACGCGCGAAGGTGAAATTCGAATTGCTAAGCGTATTGAAGAAGGTATTCTTCAGGTATTAAAAACAATTTCGCAATATCCAGAAATTGTCGAACTCCTTCTTAATAATTACACCTTAGTTGAAGCTGATGAGATGCGTTTGCATGATATCATCAGCGGGTTTTCTGATGGCGAGGAAGAGGCAGGCCCTTCTGCAATTGGCTCGATGCTTGATGAAACAGAAGAAGATTCCGTCGATGATGACCAAGATGATGACGACGGTGCGGTTGAAGGCGATCTCGATACAGGTCCAAATCCTGAGCAAGCTAAAATCTACTTTGATGAGCTTCGCGAATATTTTACAAATGTATCGAACTCACTTGAGCAATATGGACGAAACGCACAGCAAACCCTAGACCATATCGCGTTGATGTCAGAATCATTTTTAAAATTAAAACTCACTGCAAAACAATTGGATAAATTAACACGCCATTTCCGCCAATTACGTAATGAAGTGCGTGAACTTGAGCGGCATATTATGCGTCTTTGCCTTGAAAAAGGACGCATTCCTAGAAAACTGTTTATCGATACGTTCCCAGGTAAAGAAACCGATACTAATTGGCTTGATAACCTCATTGAAAAACATGCTAAAGTTTTGGAACTTGACCGTATTCGCATGATTGAAGCTGAAGTTAAACAGCAACAAATCAAGTTACTTAGACTTGAACAAGCATGTGGCTTAACCATTGCTGAAACAAAAGATGTTAATCGCAAAATGTCACTTGGCGAAGCTAAAGCACGTCGAGCAAAAAAAGAGATGGTTGAAGCCAACTTAAGGCTGGTGATTTCAATAGCAAAAAAATACACTAATCGAGGACTTCAGTTTCTTGATCTGATTCAAGAAGGTAATATTGGCTTAATGAAAGCCGTTGATAAATTTGAGTACCGTCGTGGTTATAAATTTTCTACCTATGCGACGTGGTGGATTAGACAAGCCATTACTCGCTCTATTGCTGATCAGGCACGTACGATACGTATTCCGGTACATATGATTGAGACGATTAATAAACTTAATCGAATTTCACGACAAATTTTACAAGAAACTGGCCGCGAAGCAACACCTGAAGAGCTTGCTGAAAAAATGGAGTTGAGCGAAGATAAAATTCGCAAAGTCTTAAAAATAGCCAAAGAGCCCATCTCCATGGAGACACCTGTTGGCGATGATGACGAATCGCGTTTAGGTGATTTTATTCATGATGAAAACTTATCGTCTCCAATTGATTCCGCAACGGAGGAAGGGCTTCGTGAAGCGACACTTGAAATTCTTGAAACACTGACACCACGTGAGGCTAAAGTGTTACGTATGCGTTTTGGAATTGAAATGAATACGGACCATACGCTTGAAGAAGTGGGCAAACAATTTGATGTAACGCGTGAGAGAATTCGTCAAATTGAAGCTAAAGCGCTTCGCAAACTGCGACATCCATCACGTTCGGAAAAGTTACGTAGCTTTATCGATACAGAAGAAGCGTAAATCAATCACACGTCCCTCTTTTTTAGTATAAATAACCTAAAAAGGGGGATTTTTTTACTAAACAGTTTCAATCTAACCGTTAATAACATTATCTGATTACAAAAAAAACAAAAAAATCACTGGACATGAATTAAATCCTTGTGGTATTTTTATCCCACAATTCAATTTTAGGTACATATTTAATGAAAAAAACATTAAAAACCGCATTACTCTGCTTAACCACCCTGTTTGCAGCACCAACCTTTGCTATGAGTGGTCAATATGGTCCTTATGATTATATATTACCGGTCAACGAACCCCTGATGATTCCCAATCTATCCATGTGGTCAATTACGGCAGAATGCACTATTATTAGCAACGTACAGGATAATTTAATTGCTGTTAAAGCATTATATAAAAAAGGCTCAGTCAACGATGTTAAGTTGAAACGTGGTGATATTTTGATGGTCAGTGTGGATGCAGGCGATGTACTACATCTCGAAGCAGAATCAGGGGCTCGTGTAGAACTTACCAACGAAGGTAGTGAAGAGATAACAGCCCGCTGTTATGCAAGCTTTACCCCTAAGCAATCTAAGCATGATGCATCATTCATGCCAGAAGAAACACCAAACGTCTAATGCTCACGCGTTGCAACAAAACGAATTTTGGGATAACGCTCTTCAGCTAACGTTAAATTAACGCGAGTCGGTGCGAGGTACATAAGTGCTTCGCTACCGTCAAGCGCCAAATAATCTTCAGCTTTACGTTTAAACTCAGCAAAAGCTTTATCATCATCAGAATACACCCAACGCGCACAAGAAACATTTGCCGCTTCATAAACACAATGTACTTTGTATTCATGGAGAAGTCGATGAGCCACCACATCAAACTGAAGCACGCCTACAGCACCTAAAATTAAATCGCTTCGACCCAAGGGGCGAAAAATCTGTGTAGCACCTTCTTCAGATAGCTCAATTAACCCCTTCAGCAACGCTTTGCTTTTGAGCGGATCTTTCAAGCGCACAACACGGAATAGTTCAGGTGCGAAATTAGGTATACCTGTAAACTTTAAGCTTTCACCTTCTGTAAACGTGTCTCCAATACGAATGGTCCCATGATTATGCAAGCCAATAATATCACCTGAAAACGCTTCGACTGCATGCACACGATCACTTGCCATAAACGTTAGGGCATTACTTAGTAATACCTCTTTACCTATTCGCAAATGTTTGACTTTCATGCCCTTTTTAAACTGACCGGAGCAGACACGCATAAAAGCAATACGATCGCGATGTTTAGGATCCATGTTGGCTTGAATTTTAAAAACAAATCCCGTAAGTTTTTCTTCATCCGGCTGAACCACACGTTCTTTGGCCTCTCGAGCTTGAGGTTGCGGTGCAAAGGTTACAAAATCATCCAATAGTTCTTTAATACCAAAGTTATTTATCGCTGAGCCAAAATAAACTGGCGTTAATTTTCCTAATAAATAATCATTCATATCAAAAACATGTGACGCGCCTTTGACAAGTTCGATTTCATCACGCAAGTCTTCTGCATCAGCTTGTCCGATCAATCTGTTTAATTCCGGGTTATCAATGCCTTGTATCACCACTGCATTTTGGCGCTCTTTATTTTTACCCTGCTGATATAAATAAATACGGTCTTGATAAAGATGATATATGCCTTTAAAACGCTTCCCCATCCCGACAGGCCACGTAACCGGCGCGCACTGAATCTTTAAGATTGTTTCAATTTCATCTAATAGCTCGATCGGCTCACGCCCTTCTCGGTCTAATTTATTAATAAACGTCATGATGGGTGTATCACGTAAGCGACAAACTTCCATAAGCTTTACGGTACGGTTTTCAACACCTTTAGCAACATCAATAACCATAAGTGCTGAATCTACTGCCGTCAGTGTTCTATACGTATCTTCCGAAAAATCTTCATGACCGGGTGTATCAAGCAAATTCATGACATGTTCTAAATGTACAAACTGCATGACCGATGTTGTAACAGAAATGCCCCGCTCTTTTTCCATTTCCATCCAATCTGAGGTCGCATGACGAGATGCTTTTCGACCTTTAACCGTACCGGCCAATTGAATAGCACCTCCAAAAAGCAGTAACTTTTCTGTCAGCGTCGTCTTACCTGCATCAGGATGAGAAATAATGGCAAAGGTACGACGTTTCTTAAAATCACTGTAAAAATCTGACATGCACCACCCAAGTTAAATAACACATAAAATTATCCTCGCATTTTAAGCATATAACCCCCAAAAAACAATGTTTTCATGGACGATCAAAGGGTCTTTGTGATAAAATTATACGTTTAATAACGCAAAGCAAAATCATCTAATTGACCTTATTTTTTCGGATTGCATTCGGATATGAAAAAGATTTCCACAAGAACCTATTTAAAACTCATGGCTACAATTAAAGAAAATTGCCAAACTTATTTAGCAGTTTATGATGATGCATTTTCTCTCATGCATAAAATATCGCCCGACGATGCGTTTGATGATTATTTTGTAGGCACAGGCATTGATCTAGAAGAAGATATTATTTTAGATTCAGAAACAATGCGAACGGCAAAACAGCGTCTCGAACATCAGTATAATATAGCGAGCCATGCGGTACGAGATTGTATCGCTCAAATTCATTCATTGACCATCAGTGAAAAACAAGAAATTTTTAAACTCATATACGAACTTATGTATACATTCTGCACCAGCAGCCCTAGCGAAGAAAAGTTACCACCCTTTATTCACACACTTACGTTGGCCATCCAAGAGCGTTTTCCTACCGAAGTAACGCCCGCACCCGAACCCGTTATTGCACATCAAGCCCGCAGCATGTTTCCCCCAGAAAAAAGATATAAACAAGATACAACCAACGCAGAGATCGAGCCTGATAAACCTATTCGTGTAAATTAAACGACATCATGACTTTATTCGCATACGCGCTTTTGCAATGGCTTGACGAAGCTTGCTTGCCTCTTCAGATCCTTGTGGAGCAAGCTTGAGCAACCGCTCCCAGTACATGACAGCTAATTGATTTTGATGTCGTTTATAAGCATCAAATGCAAGCATCGCAAGCGCATCAGGCTGGTCAGGATGGTGTTTAACAATCTCCAGCAATAACGCTCGAGCATTCTCATCAAATTGTTGATGGTTAAGCTCCCACACGCTTTGAACATAATGCAACGTATATTCTTGATAGTCAGGTGCAAGACGATGGGCTGTAGCAAACGCTTGATTAGCATGTAACCAATCGGCTTCTGCAACATAGACCCGTCCCAGTAAAAACCACGCTTTTGCATCATTCGGTGATTTTTTTAAATGCATTTTAAAACGTTCAATAATGGCTTGGGTGCTTCCCAGCGATTGCACCACGGCTTCCGCTTGCTTTTGCTTAGCTTCGGCCAGATGAAACGCATGCCACTCAAAAAAACCACCCCATACACCATAAGCAAGCACCAGACCTACACAAAGCACAGGTGCAAGCATGATCACTAAGCGCCTAGCATGCCAAAATGGCCTAAGTGCAACGACAATTCCTAATAAACCTAACGCAATCAATACACCAAGTAACAGCCATTCATGCATGACGGGTTTTCCTCAAAAACAAAAAAAGCCCTATCGCTAAAAATAAAGCCGGCCCGAACCAAAGCATAGAAGTCACCGCCTTAACCGGTGGCTTAAATAATATAAAATCACCGTATCGCATGGTTAAATAGCGCATGATCTCATCATCACTTTCGCCCGCTTGAACATGAGCATACACTTCATCACGTAAATCTCTTGCAAGACCCGCATTAGAATCAGCTAAATCTTGGTTTTGACACACCAAACAACGTAAATCGCGTAATAAACCACGAAACTGCGCGTGTTTTTTTTGCGTATCAAAAGGATAGATTGCATCAGCATATAAAGCTTGTGATAAAAAAACACATAATATGATACACAAACCACTTAAAAATATACGCTTCATGCCATGCCTTCCGTTAATATACGCCATTTAGGCCCAACAACACGATCCCAAACCGCTTGATTTAACGCACCTACATGCCGATATCGAATCACGCCATCTGCGTCAATCAAAAACGTTTCGGGAGTGCCGTACACACCCAAGTCAATGGCCACATGACCATCCACATCACGCCCGCTCATTTGATACGGATTACCCCAGGTTTTAAGCCAATGTTGGGCATCATCTTCACCATCTTTATAATTCAAGCCATACAAAGGCACACCCGACTGCGCGAGACTTAATAAAAAAACCTGTTCTTCGGCACAGGTTGCACACCAGCTGGCCCATATATGTAAAATAACAGGCTTGCCTCGCATGGTTTCAGGTGAAAAGTTTTGCTTTGATTGAGATGCACCTAACACGCTTAAATTAAAATTTGGCAATGATTGACCAAGTTTGGCCGAAGGTAAATTTTGAGGATCAAGCGCTAAACCACGCCATAAAAATACAGCTAAAACACCAAACAAAACAACGGGTAATATACCCCAGGTAAAATATGGCTTCATACGCGCGCACGCCGATGAATTAAACTCAAAAAACCACCCCATGCTATCAAAAAACCACCCGCCCAGATCCATCGAACACCCGGCTTAAACGACAAACGTAATGACCATGCGTTGCTCTCGAGTGGTTCTCCGAGTGCCGCATAGATATCCCGAAAGATATTAGCGTGTATACCGGCTTCACTCATCACCATACGACTCACGCTATACATACGTTTCTCAGGGCAAATCATGGTATGCCAATCTCCGTGGGTTAATTTAAAACACACGCGCGTACCGTTATAATTTGCTCCTCGTGTTTCAGACGTACCGGACAATTGTACCTGATAACCAGACCAGCTCACGGTTTCACCTGGTGCAAGCCTTAAATTGAGTTCTGTGCCAAAGCCTGATGATACCGTTATACCAAGAACGGCGACAGCAATCCCTATATGCGCAAAAATCATACCCCAAAACCGAAGGCTAACATTTTTAAGCCCAACCTGTTTTATGCGTAGATTAAGGCTTTGAAGTGTACCTAAAATCACCCAAAACGCGAGTCCAA
Source organism: Legionella sp. (assembly GCA_009995425.1). Classification (GTDB taxonomy): domain Bacteria; phylum Pseudomonadota; class Gammaproteobacteria; order Legionellales; family Legionellaceae; genus JAALKW01. The sequence continues at coordinate 31,029 of JAACPN010000012.1, forward strand.
GACCAAGAAAAATAAGGGGCTGAATCGGCTGCTTCATCCATAATAGAATGAAAGCAGGTGAAAACAAACTCAATAAAAAAGCATATTTAAGTGACCCTGTGAGTCGTACCCAATCATCACGATTCCAACGACTATTGACGCCCAAAGCCATCAAAAATAACACCGGCATCATCAACGGCACAAACACAGCATTAAAATAGGGCGCACCCACCGAAAGTTTTCCAAGCCCTAAAGCATCGATCAATAATGGATAAACTGTCCCGAGCAAAACCGTGAGCATGGCCACACTTAAAAACACGTTATTCAGCAGTAAACCACCTTCGCGAGATATGGGATAAGGCGACGCTTCAGCTTTCAAACCTTCGGCCCGGCATGCAAAGAGCAATAACGACCCACCAATCACAATCAGTAAAAATACGAGAATATACAGTCCGCGAGCTGGATCCACCGCAAACGCATGCACCGATGTTAATACACCTGAGCGCACCAAAAACGTACCAATCAAGCTTAGGGAAAAGGCAGAAATTGCGAGTAATACCGTCCATGCTTTTAAATATCCTCGTTTTTCATTAACAACCAACGAGTGCAATAAGGCTGTTCCAGCAAGCCAAGGCATAAACGAAGCATTTTCGACGGGATCCCAAAACCACCAGCCTCCCCAGCCAAGTTCGCGATAAGCCCACCAGCTTCCAAGGGTAATACCTAGGGTTAAACAACACCACGCAGCAAGCGTCCAAGGCCTTGCCCAACCTGCCCATACAGATTCCACACGCCCCATCCAAAGTGCGGCTATTGCGAGCGAAAAGGCAACAGAAAATCCGACATAGCCCATATAAAGCATGGGGGGATGAAACAAAAACCCTAAATCCTGCAACAGTGGATTTAAATCTCGTCCTGTTGTATTAAGCAAATCAAATTGCCTTAAAAATGGGTTCGACGTCGATAAAAGAAAAAGTAAAAAGCCAATACTCAGTAAGCCTAAAACAACAAGTACACGTGTGTAAAATTCTTTATCTAGGCGTTTACTTAAACACGTAATAGCAAGCATCCAGGTGCTTAAAATCACAACCCAAAGCAGCATGGAGCCCTCATGTCCGCCCCAAACAGCGCAGAGTTTATAAATCCAAGGTAAAGAGAGACTGCTGTTAGCGAGTACATATCGCACCGAAAAATCATCACGCAAAAAGCAAATGCTTAAACAAACATAGGCCAGAGCAACACAAACAGCCTGAGCCCATACATAATACGGTGCACTCGCCTGCCAAGCTACATCATGACGACGTAATCCGAGTGTAGGAACCACCACCAATAAGATTGCAAACAATAATGCTAAGATTAACGCAAACGTCCCGACTTCAGGCATCATGACATGGCCTTCTGTCGTGCTGTTTTGCCTTTTTCGAGCGCTTCTTTGACTTCAGGCGACATATAATTTTCATCATGTTTTGCCAGCACATGTGTAGCTTTAAACCGTCCATTAGCTAAAAGCTCACCTTCCGTCACAATCCCTTGACCTTCACGAAATAAATCAGGCAAAAGGCCTTTATATTCAACCATGACGTCTTGATTCGTATCAGTTAATTTAAATTGAACATCAAGATCTTGGCCACGCACAACACTTCCTGACACCACACGGCCCCCCACGTGAATTAAGCGTGCTTTAGGTGCTTCTCCAGCAAAAATTTGTGTTGGGGTATAAAATAAACTGATGTTTTGCCTTAGCGCATATAACACCAAACTCACCACGAAGCCTAAAACGATGACAGGAGTAATAAGCTTGATAAGTTTTTTTCGACGCACAGGATGCATGATCACGATGACGCCTCCATCCAGCGTCGCAACGTACGTAACGTGCGTTTGTGCTCTCCTCGCGTTTGAAACACATGCACCAGCAACACCATCAAGACCGTACCATAAGCCGGCCAGACATAAGCTGCATAACCGCCCATATCTAACCACGTGATGAATGCATGCATCATGATGATAATTCCTCAAAAAGCTTACCAACCCATGCTTGCCTTCGCTCGCGCTTTAAAATCATCACGCGTGCTTTTGACAAAATGATAAAGCCTGAAAACAAAGCAAAGCCCACCAACATGATAAGTAATGGATAAAGCATGCTGGCCTCAACCTTAGGTTTTGAAAATAGAGATAGACTCGATCCCTGATGCAATGTATTCCACCAATACACCGAATAATGAATAATCGGCAAATCCACTAAACCGACAAGGCTTAGCATCGCAACAAGTTTATCGCCTTGGGCTTGATTTTGATAGGCATGCTGTGTGGCCAAAATCGCTAAATACAGCAGAAGTAAGATTAATTCAGAGGTTAAACGCGCATCCCATATCCACCAAGTGCCCCACATGGGTTTGCCCCATAAACTTCCGGTGATTAAAGCGAGCAAAGCCATGCTTGCTCCAACGGGTGCAATAGCCGTCAATAAAACACCGGCAAGTTTAATCCGCCACACGAGTAGGCTTAGACTCAAAGCCCCCATGCTCGCGTACAGTGCCATCGACATAAATGCAGTCGGCACGTGCACGTAAATCATGCGAAATGCTTCCCCTTGCTGGTAATCGGCAGGAGCAAATACAAGCCCCCAGACACAGCCTATCACAAGAAAAAGCAACGCAAAGCGACCTAGCCACGGCGCATAAACACCGGCACGTTGATAAAATAATTTAGATGACGCAAACGGCGCTAAAAAAGTCCACATAGTTCCACCTTAAAATAGGCAGATATTCTAACATACTTTACACAGATGTGTCTTTAGTCTCAATTCATTCCAAATCTCAATTCATCCCATTTATCTTCCAACTGATTTCTAACGTCATCCAAAAATGAAGAAATAGCTTTTGTGTAAGAGCACGAATACCGTCCCCAAAATTTCACATAGGCTTTCTGTAAAGCATCTGTTGGATCCTCTGCACCTAAATAATCTAATCCTCCTTCAGCAAACAATGCTTCCATTGGCAGAAAAGCTAATGCTGAAAATTCATGGCTCGTATTCTTTTCTGGTATAATCGCAATACCACAACTTGCAGCTAGTCTTTCACAATTTAAATTTTTGCTTTCATTTAAATAAGCCATTAACTCTTCAGCAGAATCCCCAGCATTTATTCGTTGATTAAATGCATCGGAGATTGCGCTATATAAAAATGCGCGACCATCATCGACGTTCTTAACATGTGATACCGTTGTTAGATAAGTATCTATATCGTTAGCATTGTTTTTAAAATATTCTGTAATTGAATTAGAACATTGATGAACATCATCATCAACACCCACGTGACCCACGTGACCCTTGATACAAGGGAAAGGTTTCACATTGTGCACAACATCAGATAATGCTTCGCTTATATTGGCTGCGTTTGAAAATTTCTGGAGATATAAACCTAAACCACCAAGCAGAGCCGAGCATACAGCTGCAGTTATTGCGATAGGTGCCGAAGACACAAGGAAATAACTCACAATCGCCGTCATAGCTGCTGCTGCCGCAATCCACATCAAGAGATGACCTAGACTTCTAAAAGTCCATGTTTCTTCATGAAATGATAACTCTGCTGCTAATTTTAATGTTTCACTCAAGTTATCAAGATACAATGCTTTTTGCATTGCTGTTGGTTGTTCTGGACGATTTAAGATTCGTGTTACACGTCCTATTACTTGCTCGATATAAAATATTTTTTGCCTTTTTTTATTTAAAGAATTACTTAAAGAATTACTTAGGGTTGTATGGATTGAGTTAAAAAGTTCAAATAGCTCGTTTGATAGACGATTCAGTTGAGCATCATCTTGATGAGGATGATGTTTATGTTTATGTTTATTAAAATAGTCCTCCCGCCCCTGATACATAGCATCTGGTGTTCCATAGGGTGTTCCTGAAAAATTAACCACTCGATATTTGCCCATAAAAGCACCTTCTGTGTATAAAAGATACCACTTTAACATAAAAAAAACATAAACTAAAGACTTGAGATATAATAATTATGGACATTAACTGCTTAGATATTTTAAAATAACTCTGTCGAAATAAACCTTAATATGCAGCTACCATGATTCTAGATGTAGATATTCAACATGCATGCAAAGCCACAGCCCCTGTTTTTGATGATGTTTTACAGCAATGGGTCGAGCATGCTCTCACTTCACACCGAGATCATGCTGAACTAACCTTACGTTTAGTGGATTCAAATGAAATTCAAATGCTGAATAAAACCTATAGAAAACAAGACAAACCCACCAACGTACTGGCCTTTCCGTCGGATATTCCGCAAGAAATTCTTCTTGAATGCCCATTTTTAGGTGATGTTATTATTTGCCCAACCGTGCTCGAAGAAGAAAGTATCCGCCTCAAAACACCACTCATTGCTCATTGGGCGCATATCGTTATTCATGGTGTATTACATCTTTTAGGCTATGATCATATTGAAGACCATGATGCCAGCATCATGCAAGCGCTTGAAACAAAACTATTAACCACGCTCGGGTTTGATAACCCCTATCATGAGGATGATTTGCTTGACTAACGACAGCGACAAAGAAAAAGACAATCCCGCTCATTCATGGCTATCACGTTTTAAATATTTTTTACAAAGTGAACCACAAGATCAAAACGATCTACTTCACCTACTACGGGACGCACAACAACGCTCACTGATTGATGCTGAAAGCTTAAGCATGCTCGAAGGGATTCTTTTATTTTCTCACATGCGTGTTCGAGACATCATGCACCCAAAAAATAAAATGGTCTATGTATTAGAGCATGCAGAACTCCAAGACATTACTCAGCAAGTTGCTCAATCGGAACATACCCGCTTTCCTGTTTTAAAAGAAAATTCTGATGAAGTTTTAGGTATATTACACGCCAAAGATTTATTGCGTTACCAAGGGCCAGAAGCACCGTTGTTTGATCTCAATGACGTGATTCGACAAGCTACCGTCATTCCTGAAAGTAAGCGACTGGATGCCTTACTCCGAGACTTTCGTATTAATCGTAACCATATGGCCATTGTGGTCGATGAATACGGCGCGGTTTCAGGCTTTGTGACGTTTGAAGATGTGATTGAGCAAATTATTGGTGATATTTCGGACGAGTTTGATATCGATGGAAAAGCGCACATCAAATCTCATGGCGATGCACGCTATATACTCAAAGCCAACACACCCATCGAAGATTTTAATACTACACTTCAAGCCCATTTTAGTGCCCAAGCTTACGATACAATAGGCGGCATCGTGATTCATGAATTTGGGTATGTTCCAAAACGCGGTGAACACATCACCATTCAAAATTTTGAATTTGTGGTGATTAACGCCGATGCACGTAACATCAAACTACTCGAATGCATTGACAAGCGAACGCATGATAATTTGAAGGATGTCTAAACATGACGGGTAAAATTTTACTCATCGATCCCGATGTGATGCTCACAGAGCCATTAAGCCACATACTCATCGATGCCGGCTTTGATGTTCAATCCATTGACGACGGCGAGACGGGCTTAAAACTTGCTTTAAACCAAGCATTTGATGCAATTATATTAGAAATCATGCTGCCCAATATCAACGGCCTGGAACTTGTGCAAACACTTCGGCAATACAAGCAAACACCCCTGATTTTTCTTACTTCACGCGAGGATGATATTGACCGTTTACTTGGACTGCAGCTTGGTGGTGATGATTATTTAACGAAGCCTTGTGATCCTCATGAATTATTGGCAAGACTTCAAGCTGTATTACGACGTACGCAAACCATGCCATCGCAAGATCGTCCATGTATTCAGCATGCAGATATTAGGGTTGATTGCGGACAACATCAAGCAACGCTACGAGGCGAACGACTCGATTTAACCAACACTGAATTTAATATTCTTACAACATTAATTAAATCACCAGGACAAGCCTTTTCTAAAAAAGAACTCACTGAGTATGCCTTAGGCCGAGAATTTACCGCTTACGATCGAAGCATTGATGTGCATATCAGCAACTTACGCCAAAAATTGGGTAACAATCCGAACAACGAACCCTGGATCAAAACCGTCCGTGGTTTTGGCTATTTATTCAATGCTATCATTACAAACTAATTAAACCCCAATATGAAGACTAAAACATCATGAAAAAAGCCGTTATTTTATTTTCTGGTGGGCTTGATTCCACCACATGCCTCGCCATAGCTCAATCTGAAGGCTATGATTGCTATGCCCTGAGTTTTGATTACGCGCAACATCACCTCCCCGAGTTAAACGCTGCCAAAGCCATTGCAAAGCATCTTGGCGTACACCATACCATTTTAACTCTTCCAAACGTAGGTGGCTCGGCACTCACGGACGAACGAATCAACGTTCCCGATTATCAACAAGAAAACGCTGTAGATCACATTCCCGTAACTTACGTACCAGCTAGAAACACAATTTTTCTTTCATATGCCATGGCTTACGCTGAAGTAATTGCTGCTGACGCTATATTTATTGGCGTGAGTGCTGTCGACTATTCGGGTTATCCCGATTGTCGACCTGAATTCATCGCGGCTTTTCAAACGTTAGCTCATGTAGCAACCAAAAGCGGTGTTGAACATCATGCTCCTGAAATTAAAACGCCTCTGATTCATCTTAGCAAAGCTGAAACGATTCAACGTGGTCATGCACTTGGGGTGGATTACAGCCAAACTGTTTCATGCTACCAAGCTAACGCAAAAGGCGAAGCCTGTGGTCGATGTGATAGTTGTGCCTTACGAAAAAAAGGGTTTAACGACATAAAGTTACCGGATGAAACACGTTATACAATTCAGCATGATTAAAAATCTTCCTGAAAAATTAGCACCTTGGCTTGAACACCAAGGTTCGATTACAGACAAGCTCAAAGCCTTGGCTGGAGAAGCACGCCTTCAATTGCTTAAACATACCTGGGAGCTCACAGATCCCTGGGATCAAAACACCTTACATCTTGAACCCAAGCTTTCTGTACTACATCGTGAAATTATCATGTGGGCTCATCACGAACCGTGTTGGTTTGCACGTACCGTGCTACCCAAAACCACCTATCAAGCCGAAGAAGCGTTGTTTTGCCGCTTAGAAACAACCCCGCTGGGTGAGCTTATTCATCATCATCCTCATATCCAACGCACAAGCATCAACGCCTATCCTATCTTACCTAACACGATGGAACATACTTACCTCATCCATGCTCTCAAACCTTTGGACAAAACACTCTGGGGACGCTGCTCAACCTTTACGCTAAACAATACGCATGAATTCTATCTTTTAGAAATATTTCTTCCCAAACTCTTAAGGTACTGCACATGAATTTTCACGCTTATGCAAAGCTGCTTCGTTTACATAAACCCATTGGAACACTTTTACTTTGGTTCCCCACCGCTTGGGCCTTGTGGTTGGCTAACACAGGCATGCCTCCTGTATCGCTCATCGTTTATTTTTTCTTAGGAACGTTTATTATGCGTTCAGCAGGTTGTTTACTTAACGATTTAGCAGACAGACATGTTGACCCACACGTTACTCGCACAAAAACACGGCCTTTAGCAAACAAAACCGTAAGTATAAAAAACGCGCTGACTCTACTCGCTCTGCTCCTGCTCATAGCCTTGGCTATATTACTGCAATTACCAAGTGCCTGCTTTAAATATGCCGTCATAGGCGTGATACTCACTGCTGTTTATCCTTTTTGTAAACGTTTTTTTGATGCACCACAACTTGTTTTGGGTCTCACGTTCTCGATGGGTATACCCATGGCTTATGCGGCCTCGGGCGTTGCGCTTAATGCAACAACGGGCCTACTGGTTTTGATTAATTTTTTCTGGATTGTGGCCTACGATACGATTTATGCCATGGCAGACAAACCTGATGATTTAAAAATTGGTGTACGCTCAACCGCCATTTTATTTGGAGAGCACGATAAAAATATGGTTTTTTTATTACAAAGCTTAGCTCAAGCCTGCTGGCTTATCTTAGCCTTTAAGTTACATCTCAACATCATTTTTTACATATCTTGGGGGGTATCTTCCTTGGTTTTTATACATCAACAAATACGTATGCGCAGCCAAGCCCCAGATTACTTAAAAATATTTACAAGTAATAGCACCTACGGGTTGCTTTTCTGGATTGCAATTATGTTACAGTAATCAATAAGTTACTCATTAGGCTCCTAATTTTATGAAAAAGACAAATGTGCTTGAAAATAAATATGAATACCCTGGTTTTTTAAAATCTGCATTTGCTGTCAATGGTTCGATTACCCCAAAAGTTTTAAAACAAGTCTTAGTCGCAACATTATATGCTACTTGTATTTCCGTCTTGTCTTTATTTTTCCATTCAATCTCTGTGTCTGTCAGCCCATTCGAATATGCAGGACTTGTGATGGGACTTATCTTAGTTTTTAGAGTCAACGCTGGCTATGACCGTTGGTGGGAAGCACGAAAAGTATGGGGAAGCTTGGTCAATAACAGCCGGAATTTAGCCATTATTATCTCATCTTATGTGAGTAGAAATAAAACGCAAGAAATACAACAACTCATGAATTATCTGGCAGCTATGCCCTATCTTATGAAAAATAATTTAAGAGGCGATGAATCACTGGTTGAGGTCCAGCATTTACTTGATGACGAGATGTATCAGACATTAGAGAATATCGCTCATAAACCTAATTTTCTTTCAGCTAAAATAGCTTTCTTACTCGGTGAACTTGTACAATCTAAAGATCTAAACGAGTTTTCTTTTCTACAGGCTGAAAAGTGTCGAGGCGTCATTATTGATTGCCAAGGTGTAAGTGAACGTATTTTAAAAACACCGATGCCTTTTGTCATGGCCGTTAAATCAAGACGATTTATTTTATTATTTTTATTATTTCTACCATTCGCTCTGGTCGATTATTCTATTTATGTCAACCCTGTGGTCACAGCGCTGGTTTCCTATGCTTTGTTTTCTCTTGATCAAATCGGTGTCGAATTACAGAATCCATTTTTTAGACAGCAATTAAGTCACTTACCTTTAGATGGTATTTGTAAAACAATCGAAGAGAATATTATCGAAATATACACCCATGCAGTTTGAAAAACCCCGCATCAAGCGGGGTTTATATAAACTCAAGTCTTAAGCTAACGTTTGTATAAACTGCTTGAGTAAAACACACACTTTCTCGCTTGACTTAGATGCCATTTCAACAACAGCCTTATGCGAGTGGCTGGTTGTCGCAAGCCCTGTCGCAAAGTTTGTGATCATGGCAATCACTGCAACTTTCATACCACAGTGCACGGCAACCAAAACTTCGGGTACCGTCGACATGCCGACCGCATCAACGCCCATCATACGAAACGCTTTAATTTCGGCGGCTGTTTCGTAATTAGGCCCCATAACAGCGCCATAAACGCCTTCATGAAGTGAAATATGTAAGTTCTCGGCTAAACCTGTCAGCGTTTCGCGTGTTTCACGATCATACGCATCGTCTAATGGAAAAAATCGAGGACCAAATTCATCATCATTAGGTCCAACCAAAGGATTTGTTCCTTGAAAATTAATGTGATCTTTTATCAACATTAATTCTCCTGGGCCGACATTTTCACATAATGATCCTGAGGCACTGATCGCAAAAAAGTATTCGCAACCAAGACGTTTTAACGTTCGAATATAAGTTTTAACGATATCGTGACTTGAGCCTTCGTAAGCATGTTTTCGGCCTTGTAAGCACACCACACCGACACCAAATAACTCTCCCAGCACCATTGTTCCCTCGTGACCATGAACGGTAACGTTAGGAAACCCCGGTAAGTCAGCATAAGGAACATAAACTGCGTTATCTAAGCGCTCTGCAAATTGGCCAAGCCCAGAGCCCAAGACAATACCGATGCGTGGGCGAATATTTGGTGCGCGTTCTCGAATTTTTCGTGCAAGTGTATCGGGATGTGATGCGTTTTCCATAATAATGATCCGTTATTTAAGATTGCTAATGATTTAAATGCCGAGACTATACTATACTTAGGCGATAAAAATAAACATTAAGAGCACATCATGTCAGCCATTGTTGATTTACTCGGTCTTGAAATATTACCCGAAGAACACGCTATTTTAAACCATCCTAACACTTCAGGCGTTTTACTCTTTGCTCGTAATATTGGACCCACACGCGAGGCCATCCTATCCCTCGTGGATAGCATTCATGCCGCGCGCCCTGAACTGATTGTTTTTATCGATCAAGAAGGTGGCAACGTCGTACGCATATCACGTCGCGGCTTTCGTTCCATTCCTGCCGCGCATGTTTATGGTGATGCGTATGATATTAATTCAGATGCAGGCCTTAAATTAGCCAGAAAATACGGCGAAATGATGGCACATGATTTGCTAACGTGTGCTATTGATGTAAGCCTTGCCCCGGTCCTTGACGTGCATGGACCGAGTACAATTATTGGCGGTCTCGATCGCGCTTTTCATGCTGATCCAAACATTGTTACAGCGCTCGGAGGCGCATTTATCGAAGGCATGCATGCAGCTGGCATGCCTGCTGTTGGTAAGCATTTTCCAGGACACGGTACCTGTGTTGCCGACTCACACCTCGCCATGCCAATCGATACACGCACACGTGATGAACTTTTGATGCATGATCTCAAGCCTTTTATATCGCTCATTAAATCTAAGCACTTAGACGGCGTCATGCCTGCCCATATCACCTTTCCTGCCATTGATCCAAATTATGCAACAGGGTTTTCTTCCTATTGGCTTAAAACCATCTTACGTGAGCAACTTAAATTTGAAGGTATCATCATCAGTGACTGCCTGGGTATGACCGGAGCTGACATCGGAAGCTTACTCGAACGCAGCATACATGCACTCGAAGCCGGTTGTGACTTGCTGATTGCAGCAAACCAACCGCGCGATCGTCTGTTGGATTGCTTAAACCAACTGCCAACAAGCATTCATCAAGAAAATACGCTCTATATCGAGCAATTCAAACAAAGCATGCTTCGTTTTACTGAGCCAGACAAAACTCAATCCATGCGAGCTTTATCGCAAGCTCAACCTGAAACAATTGAGCTATCTAACCCATCAAATATCAACCTGACAAAAACTATTTAACGTACGTAGCTAGCCTGAGTAAACGCGCTATTGTACAATTGATTGTTATTAAATTTATCCCATCAGGTGATGATTATGGCTATGATTGATGAATCTATAATAAAAAATAAACCTATAAAACCACGTCGTGTGCGCCCTATCATCAATAAAATCTATCGTGCCTCAAAAAAAACCTACCGTTTTATGTCAAATGGAGATACCTTAAGACTAAAACAAAAGCATATCGATCCGGTGCGAGAACAATCTAATGCTAAAATAAGTGCTCGCATTCGGTCCAACGCCTTGATCAGCTATGAATTTTTAGCTATGAATGCTTTTGCAACGATTA
>JAACPN010000067.1 GCA_009995425.1 Legionella sp.
TCTTCTGATACAACTATAGGCCCTTTTCTCATGAAAGTAATTATACATGATTATTGATAAAAGACTAAGTTATTTTTTCTAATCTCCCTAGTTCGTTATCGGCTAAACCTAATGTTTTCAAGGCGGGCAAAGACGATATTAAAGCACGTAAAGCTTCCGGATGTCGATCTAATCGACTAGCTCTTAAATCTAAATGCTCGAGTGTATCAATGTTTCCAGCAGCCATGGCGTGCAGTTGCTCGGGTGTGAATTCATGATTTCCGATATGCACGGTATGATGGTTGTGTAATATCGCCACGAACGTTTGTGGCGATAAGCGCTCAAGATGATTGTGTCTTAAATTTACGGTGTTCACGCGTAGGGCATTAAAAATCTCGGGATTGTCTCGCGTGCCTAGATCATTGCATGCCAATCCAAGCGCATGTATAGATGTATGATTTGATATTGCTGAGAATATTGCGCATAATTCTTCATCGGTTTTGTTACAACTACCCAAGCCATTCTGGGTTAAAATAAGGGTGTTTATATGAGCAGGAATCGTTTGTAATAGCTCAATTAGAGAGCTGTTGTTTATCTGCCCAAGGCCTGTCTGGGTCAAATTTAAGGTGCTGATGCTGGCTGGAATGGAGCCTAATAATGTTAAGATATCGTTAGGTTGTTTTGTAGATAATGTATTATAGCTCAAATCCAGTTCTGTAGCGTTCCATCTAGGTATGCTTCTTTTTGCAGAATCTATCGTAGTGTGCTCTGTTAAGTTTAAAGCGTAACGCATGATTTAATACCCCGAAGAGATAGTTATGGTAATAATTTTACCATAGAATCTAATAAATGTACACACCACTCAACAAGATTAAAATTAAAGCGCATTAAATAAAATACGGTGTGAGCTAATCGACATGAGAATACCGAAGCCAGCTAAGAACGTCACCATAGCTGTGCCACCGTAGCTAATCAGGGGAAGTGGTACGCCAACCACGGGTAAAATCCCCATCACCATACCCATGTTCACACATGCTGAAAGAAAAAAACTCATACTAAGCCCTGCTGCAAGCAGTCGGGTATAGCTGGTTTGGGTGTTTTTTGCGATAGATAAACAACGTAACGATATGCATAAAAATAGAAAAATAAGGCTTGCTGCGCCGATAAAGCCAAACTCTTCACCGGCTACAGAGTAAATAAAGTCGGTAGCATGCTCAGGTAAAAAATTAAGATGTGCTTGGCTACCTGAGAGCCAGCCTTTGCCCAGCATACCACCGGAACCAATCGCAATTTTAGACTGGATAATGTGATACCCGGTTCCGAGTGGATCACGCTCAGGATCGAATAACGTTAGGATGCGTTGTTTTTGGTAATCATGCATCAGGTGCCATAAAAGCGGTGCTAATACAGCGAGGCCAGCGGCTAACCACCCAACGGTACGCATGGCAATACCGGCTAAGAAAATAACAAAAACGCCGCCGGATGCGACCATAATCGCGGTGCCTAAATCGGGTTGTTTTGCAATAATCAAGGTCGGGATAAAAATAATGAAAACGGCTATCGTCAGCGATTTAAAATCAATGGGCAGTGCTTTTTTATCCAAGTACCATGCGGTCATCATGGGGACTGCAAGCTTCATGATTTCTGATGGCTGAAAACGAAAAAATCCTAAATCAAGCCACCGTTGTGCGCCTTTTCCTATTTTTCCCATGATCATAACCGCTACAAGGAGTAAAAGACCTAAAATATAGAGCCCTGGGGAGGCATATTTATATTTATGCGGTGGAATAAAAGATAAGGCAATCATCACAGAAAAGGCAAGCGATAACCGCATGGTTTGACGAAAAATCATGCCGAGACTGGCGTTGGATGCGCTGTATAAAATACAAAGACCAAGGGTTACAAGCAGTAACAAAAGACCAAATAAAGGCCAATCGAGGTGGAGCGCACGCCGCGTAAGACGATAGATGGGCTGCGTGTTGGCATGGTTCATGATGTCACCTCATGCTTTTTAAATTCAAAATAAGTATCCATAATTTGGCGCGCAATATTGGGGGCCGATGGATCGTGTTCAACCAGTACGGCAATGGCTATCTCAGGGTTGTCGACAGGAGCAAAGGCAATCAAGAGTGAATGATCACGAAAAGCCTCAGAGACGGTTTGAAAGCGTTTTTTCTCATCCTGGCTCATCGCAATCACTTGAGCTGTCCCGGTTTTAGCCGCAACGGTGTAGTCCGTGCTTCGTCCAAAACGACGGCCGGTGCCTTCTCGGTTTTTTACGACGTCTTGCATCGCATCCGTGATGAGGGTCCAGAATTTTTTATCACTGAGGTTAACAGGATATTCTTCAAGTGGTTTGACGTATTGAGGCTTTTCTTGATCATTTGTCCATTGTTGTAAAAGGTGAGGGCGAAACCGCTGACCATGTTGACTCAATGACGCGGTAGCATTCGCTAATTGTAATGGCGTGGCAAGCATCGAACCTTGCCCAATCGCGGTGATTAAGGTATCACCTGTGTACCAAGAAACGCCACGTGTTTGTTTTTTCCACTGTGGATTTGGAACAAGTCCGGGTATTTCTTCTTTTAAATCCACTTGCGTTAATTGTCCAAAACCAAAATGGATGAGCATGTCTTCGATTGCATTGATCCCAAGTTTATGGCCTAAATGATAAAAATAAGTATCACACGAAGTCGTGATCGCACGTTTTAAGCGCATGGTTCCGTGCCCACCACGCTTCCAATCGCGGTACGTGTGTGTCACACCAGGAAGGCGATACCAACCAGGATCATAAATCTTACTGTCTTCTGTGATGACTTCTTTTTCAAGACCTGCCAAGGCAATGAATGGCTTAATGGTCGATGCAGGGGGATAAAGTCCTCGAATTGCACGATTAAACAGTGGTTTTTCAGGAGCATGAACAAGCTTGGCGTAGTCCTTTTGTGTAATGCCATGAACAAACAGGTTGGGATCGTAACTGGGCACACTCACTAAGGCTAAAATAGAACCGTCACGCACGTCAATCACGGCAGCTGCACCTTCTTTACCTTGTAACGCTTGATGAGCACGTGTCTGTAAGCGAGCATCCAATGTGAGTTTAAGTTTAGCGCCAGATATCGGTGCTTGTTTGCTCAGAACGCGAACGGTTCGGCCAGTTACATCGGTTTCAACGTGTTGATAACCCACGTGGCCATGAAGTTTGTCTTCGTAGAACCGTTCAAGACCTGTTTTTCCAATAAAGTGCGTGGCACGATAATTGGTGCCGTCAATTATTTTTTGTTCGTCTGCATTAATGCGTCCCACATAGCCGAGTACATGCGATGCAATGTCACCCAGTGGATAAGAGCGCATAAGATGCGCATGGATGCTGACACCTGGAAAAGCATATTGATGAGTTGCAAAGATAGCAACTTCCTCTTCGTTGAGTTTTAATTTAAACGGTACAGGAAGGTAGCGACGCGTTTGCTTTCGAGTGCGGTGAAAATGTTCAATATCGTCATCGGATATGGATGGCAATAAGATTTTAAGTTGTTGCAGGGTTGATTCCATGTTTTCAACATGTTCAGGCACAATTTCAAGTGCATAGACGGGGGTATTTTCAGCAAGCACAACGTCGTTTCTATCGACAATAATGCCGCGTGTGGGTGCAATGGGCGTAATGCTCATTTGATTTTGAAGCGATAATGTTGCAAAACGTTTGTATTGTGAAAACTGTAAGTAAGCAAGACGCAATACCAAAAAAAGCGAACAGATAATAATCAGGGTAACTAAAATATTTAAACGCAATTGATGCAAGGCGGATTCAGTTTGGTGTGAAATAATGGGGTTATTTGATCGCATCAGTCAGCATGATTCAACAGAAGAAAAGTCCGGGGCTTATCTTAGCGTAAATTACTACTTGTGGTAAGGGTGATTCGTCAAAATAGACCAAGCGCGATAAAGTGCTTCTAAAAGTACCACGCGTGCAAGTGGGTGGGGCAGTGTAAGTGTTGAGAGCGACCAACGCTCACGACTTTGTGAAAGACAGCTCTTAGGCAAGCCTTCAGGACCACCTATCACAAAACACACGTGACCTGTGATGTGTTGTAGATGGTTTAAATGCACCGAGAGTTGCTCGCTTGAAAAGGTTTTTCCTGTGAGATCAAGTGCAATCAGGTAAGCATGATGTGGAATGGCTGCATGTAAGCGTGTGGCTTCTTTTTCGAGAACACGCGTCAGATCGTGTGCATGACCACGGCGTAATAGCGGTATTTCAACGAGATGAAGCTTAAAGGCCTCACCAAGACGTTTGATAAACTCTTGAGAGGCCTCGGTAACCCAGCCCGGCATTTTATTGCCCATGGCAATGAGTGTGATTTCAAGCATAGGTCTAGATGGTATCTTGGGTATCTTGCCAGAGACCTTCTAAATTATAGAAAGCACGGCTTTCGGGTTGCATGATGTGCACAACAAATTCACCAAAATCAATTAATGCCCAGTCACCTTCGGTCAGACCGTGTTTACTTAACGCAGGCAAGCCAATGGCTTTCATGTCGGTCATGAGATGTTCTGCAATCGCACGTAAATGCCGTGCAGCACGACCCGAGCACACCACCATAAAATCGGTGACGCTGGTCTGTTCGCGAACATTAATCACCGTTACATCCATGGCTTGATTGTCTTCAAGTGATTTAAGAAGTGTTTCGAGTGGTATATTTCTAGCCATATGAACCGTTGACTTATCTTTAAAAAGTGGCAAAGCATATCAAGAATACGACTTGGGCGCAATGTGTATACAAATGCCCGCAGCAATTTTAATGTTGAATTTTTCGACACGAGCACGAGTATTGAATGGGGTGGTGTTGGCATCACAACCAATGCACACAGTAATGCCGATGAGGCAGCGAATACGACAACCATTGTGGGAAATAGGAATGCCTAAGTTAGAATTTTAAGCCGCTTTTTTAATCTCGACCTCTAGGTCAATTCCATCACGATCAAGTAAATCCTGCAAGCAAAGGCGAACAAATTGATTTTTAGAATAGCCCAGCTTGTTAGCATATTCTGCAGCAACTTTTGGGCTTATGAAACGTCTACCATGCTCTATATCACATAAGTTCTGGCGCGATATATTAAGCTGTTTTGAAAAATCGACCTGCGTTTTTTCTTCACATTGCCGGATAGAGCGCAGCATTTCGCCCAGCGTTAATTTAATCCCTGTCAATGAACTCATGTAATTCAGTGAATCTTTCGAATCCTTAGTAATCATGTTTATTTACCTCCTCAACACTGACTAATTCCGTTACACCTTTTCTATCAATTACATACATTGCGCGATACGCCCTATTGAGCCGTATAGATCGCTGACCTGCACGTTTACCTTTTAAAGGTTCATCGTGATAGCCTGGTATTTTTCTTGTTTTTAAAAGGCCGTCATGGGAAACAGAATCCACCCAAGATGCAAGTTTCGTCGCGATATAAGCAGGCACTTTTTTAAATCATCTTTTGCTTTCTCGCTCAAAACAACCGTATAAATATCCACGATCAACCCTTACCCACATGTTAGGTTAATTGTACCCAATAAGAAGGTACATGTCAACTAAAAGTATTAGATACGAGCTTGATTTTGGGGTAAAGTTTTTAGATGGGATAGTCCTATGGGATAGTCCTGGTTCAAAATTAGAATGGCTTGCATCCTGTTGAAGTTTTTTGTAGAGTGGATGTGTTGAAAATAATGAATAAGGACATTGATTACATGACTGACATGACTGACATGACTGAGGCTAGACATCCATCGCATGTGCCGACTGCGTTATCTAAAAAATCACACCGTGTGTATCAGGCCCCGATGATCTACGCTCTCGAGGATGTTGAGCCTGAGACTGGGTCGCAGAATGTCCCCGAGGCGAATAATGGCTTATTAGAAGACGCATCTTAACGCGATGAAACCATCCCCCAAACGACCGGCCTTGGTGAATGCCAGTGGATTTTATTGTGCTGCATTCAATACGTCGTGCATGATATATAGTGCATCGCCTGATGAAATGATTGCTTGTTCATTTTTTGAGGAAGGGCTGAATCCTGCGCGTTATCGTGCGGTGTTTCATCCGTTTGCTCAGGTTGTCTCAAACGAAATCACGGGTGAGGCTCTTCTCGTACGCGACCATTTAGGTGTTCGTCCTTTATTTTATAGCTATCAATCAGGTCAATGGGTGTTTGGGGAGAGCATCCCTGATATGATTCGTCAATTACGTCAAATACCGGCCTTACTTGATTCGGAAGTGACTCATTTATTTGGAGATGTTAGGTATTACACAGACAACACGCTTTACGCGGGTATTTATCGTGTTGAGCCTGGAACGATGGTGCGTATTTTTCCAGACGGACGTATTAAAAAATCAGTTTTTTGGCAATTAGAGCCAGAAGGCGAGACCTTGCATGAGCATGACGAACGAGCGTACCTCGAGCAGTTCACGTTTCTCCTGCAGGAAGCCGTAAAACATGCCACCGATTCATGCGAGCCGAAAACGATAGCAGCTGAATTTAGTGCGGGCATGGACTCAACGGCGATTTATGGCACATGTGCAGCCCTTGGACTCAATCCCACGCTGTTCATGCACGCACCCCTTCCGAGCTCGCTCAACGCACAAACCTACAATATTTCTTATGAACATGCTTTTTTATCACACTTTCCTTCAGCCCGAATTCATCGTATCTTAGCTGAGGGGTTTGACCCCATCCAGCACTTCAAGGACTACGCCCAATGGTTTGGCGGTCCTGCACCTTATATTTTTGAATTATTTGCGCATAATCTCCACAAAGCTGTCGTTTCCACGGGGCATACACGTTTATTATCCGGCTTTGGTGGCGACCAAGGGGTATCCAGCCACATACCTGCACGGTTTATTCTGCCCGAGCTCATGCATAACAAACACTATCGTCAAGCCTGGCGTGAATCAGCGTCAGCAAATTTCCTTCGGCGTTTTGTGCTCTTAGCTCAATGCGCTCACCCATATTCACATCAATTCATACAACGCGCTCAAGATTTAAAATTACGCATCCATAACGCATTCAAAAAACCCAACCAACAGCGGCTTGCAAATACACATCCCTACCAGCGTCATTATTTTAAAACGTTACGTGAGCAGGCGTGGTCGTTTCTCCAAGGGCCTAACAGTGATGAAATTCGCATGCGCATCGAGCATAGCAGCATGGTGGCTAAGAACATGGGTTTTGAGTACCGTTACCCCTTATTGTACCCACCTTTATTGGAGTTTTTTTTAAGCTTGCCTTTTGAGCAAAAACGCAAGCCTGGCGTGGGTCGTTTGTTAATGCGTCGTTATTTAGCCCACATCATGCCAGGAGCTCCGTTTGATGCCTACACAAAAAAAGAAGGCATCGATATTGTTCCTGCCACCATGGATACCTTTAAGGCTCAATGGCATAGCGGTGCATTTCAAGACGCTTTTAAAGCGCTACCTTCAACGCTCACCCAAGACAAATCACCGTACAAATCCATGCTAAAAAGTATACAGGCCTTCATGCTGCACGAGCACCTCACCCAACCATAACAGGAGAAAAGGATGACACCAAGCATTAAACCAGCGCAAAAAGCGCTTATCATAGCCCTTGCGACCCTTGGGCTATTACCAGCCACAGGTTTTTCCAAATCAAAACCCATCACAACCAAGGATTTGTTGCGCGACCTATCGCCCACGGAGCCCTGGTATAAAGGCATCTTGACGGCAACGAAAACGGTGAATTTTCAGCAGGCGACAAACACCAGTGGCGGCACAGACGCCACCACGGTATCCAAAATAACCTTAGGGTATTTTACATCAGGTGACTGCACAGGTTCACTGGCAGGCGATGGTTTTTATACAACACCCGATGGCACTTCATATACGATAAGCGTCGGTACCCCGTTTGGGCTCGTGGCTGCCTCCACCTGGAGTGTGGGTCAAACTCAATTATCCATTGCTAACATGACAACGATTCAATCCGTTGCCATTACCTTAAAAAGCACCAACAACGATGTTCCGCAATCTGATTTTTCAGACAGTAGTTTTGCGTGTGTACCCGTCACATGCGCAAGCAATGCATGCACTTCAGCCTCCGGCACGCAGAGCTTTGAGCTTAAAACAACGGCTGCCGTAGGTGACCCGGCAAACGGTGGAAAGATTGCGGACTTAGCGGGCCTTATCGCTACCTCAGCGGATGATAGCGCGGGCCTTCAATGGGGTGGTTATGGCACCACAACCAATGCGGACAGTGATACCGATGGGGCGGCGAATACGACAACCATTGTGGGAGCATTGGGAGCGGGAACCTATGCAGCTCAACTATGCAACGACCTCTCCATCGCTGGCGGTTACACCACCGGTTGGTTTTTACCCGCCAAAAACCAACTCAATACGCTTTTCACGAATCAAGTGGACATCGGTGGCTTTGCTGGTGATAACTACTGGAGCTCTACCGAGTCTACCGACAATCCGACGGAGTTCGCGTGGCTCCAGCACTTCGGCAGTGGCATCCAGAACAAGGACTACAAGGACTACGGCTTCCGTGTTCGGTGTGTTCGGGCTTTTACCCCTTGATCCCTTAATCTCTTGAGCGAGCATGCTTTTGTTTAAAAGCGATAAAGGGACTGGCAGGGGTGTTTGACCTTGTTAGTTGAGCTGTACCCAAGCAAGGTGCCTTGTTTGGGAGAGAACGCCTTTATGTCTTGTCTAGGTGGCTTTGCCAATGATAACTACTGGAGCTCTACCGAGTCTACCGACAATCCGGCGAACAACGCGTGGAACCAGAACTTCAACAATGGCGACCAGAACGAGGACAACAAGAACAACACTAACCGTGTTCGGTGTGTTCGGGGTTTTAAACAAAACTACGTGATAACCGGCGTGGGCACTTGATGGTGCTCGCGTCATCTTAATTGGGTGATGTATGCAGTATGGTGCAAGCCTGGAATCGTTATTTCAAGCTTATTTTGATTGCCGTAAAAATAAACGCAACACCATGAATGCCTTGGCGTTCGAGGCTGATTATGAAAGCAATCTTATTGCGCTATGTGACGAACTGAATACAGGCAACTATCAGCCTGGGCGCTCCATGGCCTTTATCATCAATAAACCAGTGAAGCGTGAAATATTTGCTGCCGATTTTCGTGATCGGGTTGTTCACCATGGGTTGATTAATCGATTGAACCCTTTATTTGAAAAGGCCTTTATCTACGACAGCTACGCTTGCCGTAACGAACGAGGGTCGCATATGGGGATTAAACGCGTTGCAAAATTTATTCGAAAATGCTCTCATAATTATCAAAAAGACGCTTATGTTTTAAAACTCGATATTTTAAGCTTTTTTGTGCATATTAATCGATGCGTGCTCTGGGAAAAGCTGCACGCCTTTATCGAGGAGCATTATCAAGGGCCCGATAAAACCTTAGTTTTGAAGTTAGCTTGTCAAATTATTCAGAATGACCCTGTAAACCATTGTTTAATAAAGGGACGAGTGCGTGATTGGCAAGATTTCCCAAAAGATAAAAGCCTTTTTTCTGCAAAACCGCATTGCGGGCTGCCTATTGGTAATCTTACCAGTCAAATCTTTGCTAATTTTTACCTGAATGTTTTCGACCATTTTGTTAAGCACGATTTAGGCATGCATTTTTATGGGCGCTATGTTGATGATTTTATCTTGGTTCACTCAAGCAAGGCATATTTAAAAGCATTGATGCCAGAAGTTGAGCGGTTTTTGCATGATGAATTGGGGCTCGAGCTTCATCCGCGTAAACGCTATTTGCAGCATTACCGCAAGGGTGTGCCGTTTTTGGGCGTTGTACTTAAGCCAAATTGTATTTATATAGGTCGTCGCACGAAAGGCGCTTTTTACGAAACCATGATAAAACATAACTTAGTTGCTGAAGACCATAAACCAACAAAAGAAGAACAAATTGCTTTTTTGTGCTCAATCAATGCGTATCTTGGTATTTTAAGTCATTGTCAGACATATCGATTACGTAAACGAATGCTTAAAAAATATCTCTCAATCTGGTGGTGGAATCTTGCGTATTCAAGTCATCGATTGAGTAAATTGGTGTTGAATCAAAAAACACAAAAAAAGCTTTAAGGAGGCTAGAAAAATAACTTGTTTTTTTCTCCTAACTAAGCAGAGACTGGACTTTAGCCATTTTTAATTCCAAACCCGTTCGCGGTGAGGAGGCGCGCAAACTGAGTTCACGTTGAGCATCAAATGTCTCAAGCGCCGTCTCGAACCGTCTGGCGCTTTGGCACGGTTCGAGACGGTGCTTGAAATTTAGCCGGTTTGTATTATTGTATTCAGCGGTAGTGCTGACTGGAACTGTATTAACGTTTTTAGTGCACTTTTTGATGTAGAATTTACACGATCGTTCGTGCACATTGAGTGCGTATCAATAAGAATTAAATAGAGCATCAAATTAATAAGGAATTTTGAATTAATGGATATTATTAAACTCAGTCAACTTGGCGAAGGTAACACGCTTGAATACAAGCGAAACACGGATGCGCTTGATTCTATCTTAAAATCTGTGAGTGCATTTGCCAATACGGCTGGTGGCATTATCCTCATAGGTATCGAGGATAACGGCACAATCGTAGGTGTCTCAGATATCGGAAAAATACAAGAGCAATTATCCAATTCAATTTTGAATCGAATTAAACCACAATTAATCCCTGAAATTACAGTCACTGATATTAACAACAAATCAGTTATCTCCGTACAAATTGAACATGAACCAGGTCCCTATTATCTAGGTGATAAGGGTGAGGCAAAAGGTGTTTATATTAGGGTTGGTAATTCAAATCGCCTTGCTGGACCCGAAGTTATTGCAGAGATTAAACGCTCAAATAATTATTCTTCATTTGATAAAGCTCCGTGTGGTGATGTAACAGAAACTGGTTTAGACAAGGCACTTATTAAATCTATATATGCTAGTCGTGGTAGGGCGATTGATACTTCTAAACTGATCAGTCTAGGCGTTTTGACAAAAAAGGGTAGACGTATCGTTGCAACCCATGGTGGTGTGATTTTATTTGGTTTACCAGAAATTCGTGAAACGTATTGTCCTTATGCTGAGGTTCGATGTGCGCGTTTTAAAGGGACTTCACGATCTGAATTTATTGATCGTCTCAATATAGAAGGTGGTATCTTAGCGGCTATTGATGAAGTTCCAAAATTTATTCGGCGTAATACAAAAATGGCCGGGAAATTTGGGAGCATGCGACGGCGAGATATCCCTGAATATCCTGTAGAAGGGATTCGTGAAGCCATCACCAATGCAATAGCACATGCTAATTATGAAGTGACGGGTAGTCGGATATTCATAGCTATCTATGATGATCGTCTTGAAATTCAAAACCCGGGCATTATGATGCCAGGAATGAGTATTGAGCAATTTAAAGCCGGTGTTAGTCGTATACGCAACCCTGTCATTGCGAAAACACTGGGGCAATTGGAGTTAATTGAGGAGTGGGGTAGTGGGTATAAACGTATTCAGAATGCTTGTGAGCAAGGCGGTTATCCGTTGCCGGAATGGGAAGAATTTGGATCTGCCTTACGAGTAACATTCTATCCTCATCCAGAGGTTGTGGAACTGGGTGCCGAACCTGGAACCCAGTTGGCACCTAGTCTGCACTCAGTTATCAGAGCGTTAGATCTTGACGATGAAATGATTAATCTTATTGAATTTTGCAAAGAACAAAGAGCATTTCAAGCAATGTTAGAATATATGGGTTGGAAGGATAGAACTAAATTTAGAAGGCGTTTTATCTCTCCATTACTCGAGAAAGGAATAATCGAAAGGACGATTCCAGAGAAGCCTAGTAGCTCAAAACAAAGATACCAGATTACAAATCATGGGCTCGAGCTCTTGCAAAAATTTAAAGAAATTTAGATTAAAAAGTGGCGCCACTAATACGGTCTATCACTGCCTGGCACAGCGGTGACGAAAACGTGCCGTAACTGGTTTATTAAACGACAATTAACATTGAAGGTTTTCTTTTCATATCGGGTCAGTGGGGCGGTTGGCCCCGACTGCCCACAGAACCGTGCGTACGGGACCGTACACGGCTCTTTAAGGAAGATGTACCCAGTAAT
>JAACPN010000013.1 GCA_009995425.1 Legionella sp.
GCAACCAATTGATTTTTAAGTGTTAATTTTTACAGACGGCCAAAGATGGGTATAGCCAATGG
This sequence comes from Legionella sp., assembly GCA_009995425.1. Taxonomy (GTDB): domain Bacteria; phylum Pseudomonadota; class Gammaproteobacteria; order Legionellales; family Legionellaceae; genus JAALKW01. The sequence goes on from JAACPN010000013.1 coordinate 63, forward strand.
CGAGAATTCCGGTATTGAATTCAAAAGGGATGCTGTTCGCCCTGAGCAGTTGGCAAAAGAGGTGGTGGCTATTGCAAATTTAAAGGGCGGTATGATACTGCTAGGGGTTGAGGACGATGGCACGATCAGCGGTATTCAGCGTCGCAACCTGGAAGAATGGATCATGGATGGTGTGTTTGGTGCCAAGGTTCATCCCATGATTGTTCCATTCTATGAAGAAGTGCAAATGGAGCCGCATAAACGTGTGGCGGTTATTTCGTTTACAGAAGGCGTCAGTAAACCTTATGTTGTACGAGATAAAGGCAGGGAAGATGTCTATATTCGCATTGGTACGATCTCGCGTTTGGCTACACGTGAACAACAAGCTCGCTTGTTTGCCAGTGGCGGTATATTGCATCCCGAAATTCTCCCTGTGGCAGGAACATCATTTACATCGCTGGATCCGGTAAGACTGCAAGATTACTTGTCAAACGTTATCAAAGATCCGGAAGTGCCTAACAATCGAGACGCATGGATCACGCGGTTGATTGGACTTGGCTTTATGACGGAAGGCATGGGTAAGATGCCTGTCTGTACTATTGCCGGGCTGGTATTATTTGGCGTGTCGCCCAGACGCTATCTACGTCAGGCAGGTGTTCGACTCATGGCGTTTGATGGTATGGAGAAAGATTACAGGGCGTTACTGGATGATGTGTTTGACGGTCCTATGGTAGGTCTTTGGCATAACGACGACCTGGAGCGCACGCTCACCAGGACTGGCTATGGATTAATCGAGCAAATTATTGACAAAATAACCCCATTCATAAGTCATGAACCCGATAAAATTGATGCTGGATTTCGTCGTGAAAGAGTTTGGCATTATCCACGTGAAGCCGTACGAGAATTGGTGATCAATGCATTGGCGCATCGCGATTGGACGCGTTCGGTTGATATTGAAATTGTGGTGTATAACGATCGGATGGAGGTCATTAGTCCAGGGATTTTACAAAATTCTATGACGATTGAAAAAATGTTGGCTGGCCAGCGCTCGCCTCGCAATCCTTTAATTATTGATGTGTTGAGAGATTATGGTTATGTTGATGCAAGAGGAATGGGCGTGAGAACCAAGATCGTCCCGCTTATGCGGCGATATAATCAAACTGAACCTGTGTTTGAACTAACGGATGATTATCTTAAAACAACGTTGCCACGATTCTAATCATGTGTAATGCTTCTCAAGATTAAGGGTTCGTTTGTTCTCATCCCATTCAAATTTATTCATCATGAATAAGACATGAGCGAATTACATCTGAAAAGGCGCCTTGAATTTTAGATAAAATGAATTTTTTATCCATGGTAGCGCCGCGTTGCTTCAACAGAGATTAATTTGTCGGCCATAATTTCATTCAGATTTTTAGTCATGATCAAGACATCGCTGTAACCATCGGGTAAAAAATCATAATTGGCATTTAAGGTTTGAGGTACTCGTGTATATGCAGGGATGTTATTCAGTGTCATTGAATCATGAGCTACACAACAACGCCTTGCACCACGCGCATCACCGCATACAGCGGATATGATCTTATTTTTTCATGCACTGAATAATTTTGCGTTGAAAAGCGAATACCAAATGGTGCATGATGATTTTCATTTAAAAACAAATGCATACTCTTGAGTGTGCTGCCTTTTCCGGTTTTTACTTCGATGGGAATAATGGTTTCGTTTTGTGCGATAAGATAATCAATTTCTGCCTCACTACCACGCTGATTGCGTTGCCAATAATACAATGACGCATCTCGGCGTGCGTTGTGATATGCCAATAACTCCTGACCCACAAATGCTTCTGCAATAGCACCTTTATTGATAAAGGCATGTTCAGTTTCTAAAATCCACTGTTCTGACGTGAGCCCTAAAATAGTTTGAGTGAGTGCGATATCCATCATGATGACTTTAAAGTATTCCGGGTTTGCGCATGCACCGAGTGGAAATCCATGTGCGGTTGTTTGTTGTACGCGTGTGACCACATTGGCTTTTTCTAATAGTTTTAATGCAGGTGCTAATTCTCTTTTGCGATAATCGCCGGGGATTTTTGAAAATTGAAACTTACCGCCAAGTTGGGATGGAATTTCTTGAAAAAGATGCTCGACATAACGAATTTGCGATTTTCTCGCGTATTTTTCAAAATCCTGTTTGTAAGCACGAATTAAATCATGATGCACTTCTTGGCAGCGATGATAATTTTTTTCATCACGCCAAATTTGAACGGCTTGTGGCATCCCACCAATGGCTATGTATTCACCAAATAAACGTAACGCTTTTTCATGTACGACAGAAATAAAGGGATTATTTGGATCTCTGGTTAGAATGCCATCTGCCAACGCATTTTCTCCGAGCGCCCATAAAAATTCTTTGAATGACATGGGATACATACGTAAAAATTGAACACGACCCACCGGCATACCTACGTGTTCCGTGGCAAAATCTAATAAAGATCCAGCTGCAATAACATGAAGTTCTGGCATTAATTCATAAAAATATCGCAATGCGATCAATACGCGCGGGCAAGCTTGCACTTCATCCAAAAATAACAATGTCTTGCCAGGAATAATATTCAGGTTAGGTAAAATGAGTCGTAGATCGGTGAGGATTTTATGCGGATCTAAATCACCTTCAAAAAATGGATAAAGCGTTGGCTGTTGCTCAAAATTAAGTTCGACTATGTTTTCAAAAGTTTCACCAAATTGTCGAACAGTGGTTGTCTTCCCAATTTGGCGAGCACCTCGAATAATGAGAGGCATACGGCCGTTGCTTTTTTTCCATTCTATCAAATAGTTATATGATTCACGCTTCATTTTGGTTGTTTTGCACGGTTGTTTTGATATGATTATGGTCTAAAAAGCCGGTTATTTCAAGAGTTTATGGTTAAAAAGCACGGGACATGACATTTTCGAATATCTGATCCGAAATTACTGACGACAAGTTGAAACATTGCAATGTGTAGAGTGATATAGCATCCCACTCATAGGGCTGAAACAAAACTGCGCCACGGCATGAGTTGAACATTACCTAATTGTTTGAAGTCATCTCCAGCATAAACAAGCAACGGTTTTACTGCCGTATCACTCATGGTCTGCTGAATTTTTTTTAATCCGAGTAGCTGCTTGGGTGTGATGGTTTGACCTGATTTGGCTTCTAATGCAACAAGTTGATCTGCTTGCTCAACGAGCAGATCAATTTCAAGCCCTGCGTGTTCTCGCCAGTAATAAAGCGCCGGACGTTTGCCAACAGCAAAGCTCGTTTTGATTATCTCAGCGATAACAAAACCTTCAAATATTGCACCACGACTCGCATGAAAGGATAAGTGCTCGGGAGATTCTATGCCTAAAAGGTGGCTTACAATGGCTGTGTCGTAAAAGTAGAGCTTGCTTCGTTTTGATAATCGTTTTCGGTAACTTTTGTAAAAGGGTTGTAATCGAAAAACTAAATAACTTGCTTCTAAAATACTCAACCAATGCATGACTTGGGTTTGCGATAAGCCTAAAGCTACGGCTATTTGGCTGGCATTAAATTCTTGTCCGTGTTGGCCTGCGCAATGTTTTAAAAATAATTGAAACTGGGAGAGGTTGCGAACTTGCGTGATGCTCCGAACATCACGCTCTAAATATGTTTTAATGTAACTGTCGTACCAAAGTGTTGTGGGAAGATTTTCATGGTAAGGGCGAGGATAAGCACCATGATAAAGAAACTCAAAGAGTGAGGGTGCCTTTGAGCTAGGTGCAGACATGTATTCCGCATAAGTCAGGGGTAAAAGTTCAAAAAGTGCCGCGCGTCCTGCAAGGGTTTGACTGATTTTTTCGGCCAATAAAAAGTTTTGTGATCCAGATAAAATAATTTTAACAGTGTCTTGTTTGATATCAACGTATTCTTGGATGTATGAAAAAATATCGGGATAATTTTGTGCCTCGTCAATGATCAGGCCTTGAGTCGCACCTTGTAAAAAGCCGCGCGGATCAGCCTCTACGAATAAGCGTTGATCGGGCGATTCGAGACTGATGTAAGTAAAATCAGGAAATGAGTGACGTAATAGCGTCGTTTTACCACTTTGTCGAGGTCCTGTTAAAACCGTTACAGGGAACGATGCTACGGCTTGTAAAAGCGTATCGGTTAATTGTCGTTTAAACATGAAATACTTTTTTTATACATTAATAGATTCAGCATAGCAAATAACTTGTAAGTTTCCAACTATTACTTACGAACTTACAAGTTAATCTTGATTAATTGCTCCCTACGTTACCTATAAATAAGCAGGTACACTGGTTTATTAGTGCTTTTTTATTACTATACGGGTGGCATTGTGCTGAATTTTCTGAGTCAGTATACCTTTTTTGGTTCCAAAAAATATGATAGATTACATTTTTTGGAACCAAAAAGAGTTTTCATGAAGCGTCATATTATTAAAGAACTGTGCCAATGGCAAAAAAGTACGCGCCGTAAACCACTGATTGTGATGGGGGCGAGACAGGTAGGTAAAACCACAAGTTTAAAACATTTCGCAGCAACGTATTATAAAAATAGCGTGTATTTAAATTTTGAAGATGAACCTCATTTAAAGTCCCTTTTTGAGGGGAGCTTAAATCCAAACTATTTGCTGAAAGCCATTAAAATTGAAAAGGAAACAGCCATCAATCCGGGTGATACACTCATTGTGTTTGATGAAATACAAGCCTGTCCACGGGCTTTAAATAGCCTGAAATATTTTCATGAAACCGCCAATGAATATCATGTGGCTTCGGCGGGATCATTGCTTGGTGTTAAATTATTAAACACCGAGGGTTTTCCTGTCGGAAAAGTGGATTTTTTAGATATGTATCCCCTTAGTTTTTTTGAATTTTTAAAAGCTATTGGAAAACAGGAGTTAGAACAGTTTTTATCATCATTAAGTGCTTGCGAACCACTGCCTGGGAATATTCATGAAACGTGTTTATCGCTTTTTCGTGATTATTTGTATATTGGTGGCATGCCGGAAGCGATTGCTACGTATTTAGAGACCGATGCATTCGATAAAGTGCGAGAGGTTCATGATGCGATTTTGCGGGGATACAGCTTGGATTTTTCTAAACATGCGCCGTCAGATCAGATCATGAAAATTAATCAGGTGTGGCAAAATATACCAAGCCAATTAGCCAAGGAAAATAAAAAATTTATTTATTCTATATTGCGCAAAGGTGCGCGAGCAAAAGAATTTGAAATGGCCATTCAATGGCTTAATGAAGCTCGTCTTGTTTATAAGACTTATCAAGTTTCTACCCCAAAAATTCCGTTAAAAGCCTATGCGCAATTTGAGTTTTTTAAGATCTATTTGCTGGATGCAGGCTTGCTAGGTGCGATGACGAATCTTTCAGCCCAGACCTTATTAAGAGGAAATCAACTATTTCAAGAATTTAAAGGCGCTTACATTGAGACTTTTGTCGCTCAAACATTAAGGCAGCTTAGTTTTGATTTATATTACTGGACGAGCGAAGGGAAAGCCGAACTAGATTTTATGATGGAATACGATGGCTTGGTGTATCCTTTAGAAGTTAAATCCGGATCATCTAATAAAAAGAAAAGTTTACTCACGTATGCGCAAAAATACCAACCCCATTTAACCATTAGAGTCTCGCCGATGAATTTATGTCGGCAAGAAAGTATGCTAAACTGTCCTCTTTATCTATTGGAACAATTACCACAATTGATGTCATAAGAAAATTTAACCTAAACATCAAACATCTCATCAAGCGATAGCCCTTGATAGATTATTTTGTAACCGCTCAAGTGCTTATTCACCAAAGCATGTGCCTTGTGCTCTAATTCACGTAAGTTAATACGGTTTACAGAGCGTTTTACTTCCGCAATGATGGCAAATTTTTCTCGTTCATTTACCGCAATAATATCAATTTCGTTTTGGTTCCCTCGCTCCCAGTAGTTGCCAATGAGGTTGAATTGTTTTGATTTTTTGAACTTTTCAACAAAATATTTTTCCAAAAATCGGCCTGAAAATGTACTAAAATCATCTTTAATGATTGATTTGACATAGTCATAGTTTTCAATTTCGATGGCGCTTTGATATTTATAAATAAATCGAAACCAAAAGTTTAAAAAATTATCTTCCATGGCATATTTTTGCGTTCGACTGTTGGGTTTGGAAAAAATCGGTTTGATGGTTTTGATAATACCAAAATCATGTTCTAGTCGATCTAAATATCCCCCAATACTTTTGCCTAAAATGGATTCAATTTCAGGGCGTGACGTTTTGGAGCTTGCGATGAGTGAGAGAATAGAAAAATAGGTTGTGTAATCTTTGCCAAATTCTTCAATCAAGAGATCGCGACCCTCATGAATAAAGACAGAACTGTTTTCAAAAAAAACATCCAGAATTGCATCAAGATCAAAGGCTTGGTTGTCAGCTAATAATTCAACATATTTTGCCATACCACCGGTAATCGTATAGAAAGCCAGCATGGATTTAGATGTTATTGGAGCATGGTAATCAACAAAAATGTCGCGTAGCGTTTGAATGCTGAAAGGCTTTAAAAACATTTTTTTATTGGCGCGCCCATAAAGAGGCTCTTTGGCATGCTCGAAAATTTTATGCATGAGTGAGTAAATTGAGCCCGACAAGACTAAATTTAACTTGGAATGATCTTTGTAACGATCCCAAAGGTTTTGTATCTCTGAGTAAATGGCTGCGTTGATATTAAAAAATTCCTGAAATTCATCAATCACCAACGTAAAATGACGTGTTGTAGATAGCTCAAGTAAATATTCAAAAAGTTGAGAGAACAGTACAAAGTTGCCATGAACTTTAACGCCGAGAATAGATTCAATTTGTGTTTTGAACTCATGGCATAACAGCGGTTCAGATTTTTTGGAAACAAAAAAATACACCCGATCATGAGGGTAGGCTGTTAAGATTAATTTTGTCTTGCCCACCCGTCGTCGGCCAACGATAAATGTCATTTGTGCAGTCTGCATGGACTTAATAGCCATGTTATGCAAGGTTTGTAATTCTATTTCACGATTATAAAACCTCATGATAGCAACCAATATTACAGTAATGTATATTGCTATAATATCAGTATAATAAAAAAGTTGCACGTATGTGCTGGTAGATATGTACCCAAAAGAGAGCTCATGGATATCTTGCCGTTCCGGCATCAAGCGCATCACCTAAATCAATAATTTTTGTGAAATAATCTTCATCCACGACGGAATCGCTGACGGCGTTGACGTGTATCAATACAGGAAAGCACGAAAAATGTTTGGGTATTTTTAATCGTTGAATTTTTTGTTGCACGTCGTGAATAATATTCATTTTTATCTCATTTCGAGAAAATTTTATCTCACAAACAAACAAGTTGTTGAAACGCGTTTGAATCAGATAATCAATTTGACACCCGGGTGCTTGCTGTGTTGCTTTTTGAAAATAAGCGCCATCATGGACAATATCCTGTGCGGATAATTTCAGCTGCTTCCATATCCATGATCTATTTTTGAGGACTAAATTTTCAAATTGAAGACCCATGATTGTAGACCAGCCTGGTAATGCAGTCATGGAGGACCATGGGTAGTGATTACGCATAATCTTATCTTTTTGTTGTTCAATATATTTCAAATAAAACCGCAAATAATTATCGCTTAAGCGGTAGCGACTTGATTGGGTTGATGTGCCCGTTTTAAATGACCATGTATAATCTCGGCTAATAAAACCCGCTTCAACTAAATCCTTTAAATAATCACTGATAACACCACCGGATGTAATTTTTAATTGCTGACAAATACGCTCGAGATTTGCAGGCTCATTCACGAGAAGCGAAACAATTTTTTTATAATAATCGGAACGCTTGTCAAATAAATCGTGAAAAATATTATCAAATTCTCGAAATAATAACCCGCCCGGTTCGAAACACAACTGTCGGATATTTTTCTCAATCGGTAGCTTGGGATCTAAGACTTCAAGATACAAGGGGATACCTCCTGTAATGGCGAGGTATTTAAACTGATCATAATGACTGACATGCACGCGGTGAGCACCCCAAAATTGGCTACAAACGGCCAGCGGTAATTCTTGCAGTGTCATAACATAGTGCACACGCCCCAAAAAAGCGGTTGACGCCAAAATATTTTTTTCTATCCAGGATGAAATTGAACCGCAAAGAATGAGCATCAAATGAGAATTTTTTTTAAATAACTCATCCCACGCATTTTTTAATTTACCCAAGAAGGTAGGATCATCCATCGCCATCCAGGATATCTCATCCAATAAAATCACGGTGTTACCATGCTGGGTTCGTGCCGCAAGGAGCTCAAACAATTCAGCCCACTCATCGGCTTTTAATGTGGGGAGTTCCGGAAAATAACCCTTGAGACGGCGAGCAAAATCATCGCGCTGTGCTTGGGCCGTGATCCCTTTTTCTGGGGGTAAGCCACTAAATCTATAAAATTGTTTACCAACAGCAAACTCCTCAACTAAACGACTTTTACCAATGCGGCGACGGCCTTTAATGACAGTAAAACAACTGACATCTTTGGAAAATAAACCGTTGAGCGTGGCAAGCTCCTGTTCTCTACCCATAAAATGATGCGGCATATGCTTATATTATTTTTTGCGGAAAAACGTAGTTTACGTTATTTCCCGCAAAAATTAAATAAGTTGAATTTTGCGGGAAAAAAGGTTTTTAGCTGAGCTCGAAATTGCACGACATATCCCGGATATCAGATACAAAAATGCAGGGTTTTAAGATGAAATCTTGCATTTTGTAGAGTAGAATTCGAGAATGCACGACATTTTCGGAGTTGTATATATGGTAAAATATCCAAGATTACTTAATCCACCTAAAGACAGCAGCGTTATCGTCGATGCGATAGGCTATCTGTAAACCATAAACAAGGGTTATAACGGCATGACACAATACGAATTGCGTTGGCATCAGCGCCTTGATAATTATGAAAGCGCGTTAAAACAACTAACCTCAGCTGTTGCCTTGTCGACAACACGTGCGCTGTCAGAACTTGAAAAACAAGGTTTAATTCAAGCCTTTGAGTTTACGCATGAGCTCGCGTGGAATGTCATGAAGGATTATTTTTTTTATCAGGGTAAATCGGATATTACTGGCTCGCGTGATGCGACGAGAGAAGCCTATAGCAAGGGCTTAATTGAAGATGGTGAGCGTTGGATGGAAATGATTAAAAGTCGTAATCAAACATCTCATACGTATAATCAACGCATTGCTGATGACATTGTTGAGCATATTACAGCGATCTATCATCAGTGTTTTAAGCAATTTCTGGAAAAAATGAAATATTTAAGACGCCATGCTTGATATACAAAGAAAATATGGTTTACCTATCGATGCAGTGCATGCACTTAAGCATGTTTTTAACCAGAATAATCATATTGAATCAGTCATATTGTATGGATCGCGAGCGAAAGGAAATTATCGACTAAATTCAGATATTGATTTGTGTCTTGAGGGCCAAAAACTTACTTTGCAAGAATTATTGGCAATTGAAAACAAAATTGATGATTTATTATTACCGTGGAAAATAGATTTATCATTGAAACATCATATAGATAATCCTGCTTTACTGCAGCATATTGAATGTGTTGGTATTATCTTTGATTAATCTGTTGATTTTTCTTCTCTATCATGAGGCATACGGTGTCAAACAAGTTGTGATAAAAATGTTTTAGCGGGAACAATGATGGGCGTTGTGTGCTCAAAGCAATTTTTGTCAACATAGGGCATATTGATCACCACTTGAAATGCGTGTTCAGCTCCTGTTTTTTGTTGAAATTCAGCTAGAAGGGGGCTTATTTTTTGATTGTCTGATAATTTAACTTCGACCAGAAACCAGGCTTTGTTATTTTTTGAAACAACAAAATCAACTTCTTTTTTTTCAAGCGTACGAATGTAAGAAAGTCCATACTCTCCGAATCCTCTGTCGGTCCAACATTGCGTGGCTTTCAGTAAGTGTGTCGCGATAAAATTTTCAGCACGTGCACCTGGATTATCAATCAGTGACCAATCCCAAAGGTATACTTTGGGTTCTTTTAAGAGTGAGCGTGTAATATTTTGAGACCAAGGTTTGAGTCGATAACAATAATAAAAGGTTTCTAAGACCTGTATCCATCGCGTTATGGTATCAACAGATACACGGACATGTTTTGCTAATGTTGTGTAATTCATTTGATTTGAGGCCATCTGCCTCAAAATATCGATCAACAATTGCAACCGGTTTAAATCATGAATAATATTTACATCACGAATATCTTCTTGTATCAATTGTTGTTTTCTTAAAGTTTGCCAACGGCCACTAAATAACGGGTCGCGTTTGATAAATGGCTTTGGGAACCCACCAAATTTAAATAATGCTTCATAATCGTCATGTGATATTTCGGATGGTTCAGCAATTTCATGGGTCAGCAGATCGGTTCGTAAACATTCAGCAACAGATAGGGGATGCATACGATAGGAAAAATAGCGACCCATGAGGCTATCACCGCCATGTTTATAAACATCAAGGCGAGCGCTGCCGGTGACTAAAATATGAAGCTGACGGCCGTAGGTATCAAAAAAGCCTTTCAGAAAATTTTTCCAATCCGGTCTTTTATGAATCTCATCGAACGCAACGATGGGTTTTGTATTGGATAGATGCTCAAGGTTCGCATACTGAGCAATTTCAGAAGGTCCGGTTAAAATAATATGTTTATGATCTTCATTGTCCCAATTGAGATAAGTAAAATGAGGGTATTGTTTCGCTAAATGCATGCTGACCGTTGTTTTGCCTACTTGTCGTGGGCCAGATAAAAACAACATCTCTTCATCACAATCTAAATGAGCTTTGATTAATGTATCATAAAGGCGTTTCATGGTGGATGCGCAAATGAGCTGAAATCATCTGATGATTATACGGTGCATCGTAGAATAATCAAGATCATTTTACGATACGTCGTATAATGATCAGCTTTAATGAAATAACATAGTATGTAAATTGACAATGCGTTATCAATTTACATTGTTTTTTGATAATGTATTGTCAATTTACACCAGTGTCACTTGATTTTAGAGCTTTGTTGGTATGTGTTTTATTTTCGAATACGAGATTAATCATGATGGCGCAGAAATTATTGAGTCGGTATGTGCACACGTTACGTTATTTAAAATTTGAGCAATTAATGTATCAAGTTTTTTATCGCGTGAGAAAACCTAAACTTAAAATATCACATGAGTTGAGTTCGATACGTGTTTGGCAACAATCTTGGCTTGCCCCCGAAGTGATGCCTTCGCCTTGTTTGGATGAAAAAAACTTAGTTTTTTTAGGTGAACAAGGTTGCTTGGATGAAGCTAATCTTTGGAATAGCCCCAAGCGCTCTAAATTATGGCTTTATAATTTACATTATTTTGATCTCATGAGCGCAGTAGGTGCTGATAAAAATCAAGCGATAATTAATCGATTGCTGCGGCGCTGGATTCAAGAAAACCCTCCTCTGATAGGCAATGGATGGGAGCCTTATCCGCTTTCTTTGCGTGTTGTGAATTGGGTTAAGTGGTTTTCAAAGCATCCTGAGTATGTTAATGAAGCTGAACGACAAAGTCTGGCACTACAAGGTAAGGCTTTAATCAAACAACTTGAATACCATATTCTTGGGAATCATTTATTTGCGAATGCAAAAGCATTAGTTTTTGTAGGTTCATATTTTGATGGATCTGATGCAAAGCGATGGTTAAATAAAGGTATACGTTTACTTGATCGTGAAATTCCAGAGCAATTTCTTTTAGATGGTGGTCATTTTGAGCGTTCGCCGATGTATCATGCTACGTTGTTGTGGGATATGTGTGATTTATATAATCTTGCGTCACGAACAAAAATTCAGGCTTTAATGGAGAGGCAATTTCAATGGAAAGGTGTGATTCAGCGTGGGCTAACGTGGCTTTCTTGTATGACGCATCCAGATGGCGATGTGTCTTTTTTTAATGATAGTACTTTGGGTATAGCGCCCAAGTTTGATGATGTTGTAAGCTATGCAGAACAATTGGGTATTACGAAAATAAACGCGTCTAAAGCGCCTTCTATTTTACCGTATCACCATTTAAAAAATACGGGGTATTGTGTTATTGATTTGCCTGAGCAAGGCAAGCTTATCATGGATGTAGGGGAGGTTGCTCCTGACTATCAACCGGGTCATGCGCATGCAGATACCTTGAGTTTTGAGCTGAGTTTATGGGGTGAGCGTTTTTTAGTGAATTCAGGTATATCGTGTTATGGTCAGTCTACGCTTCGAGAGTATCAGCGTAGTACACAAGCACATAATACCGTTTGTGTTGCGCACCTTGACTCATCTGAGACATGGTCGGGTTTTCGTGTTGCACGTCGTGCATACCCTAAAGACTTATCGATACAGAAGCTACCTCAACATGTTGCTATTCAATGTTCTCATGATGGATATTTAAGATTACCAGGAAATGTTGTCCATCAACGATCATGGGATGTCAAACAAAATAGCTTGATGATTCGAGATGTAATTACAGAGCGATTTGAAGAAGCCGAAGCAAGGTATTATTTTCATCCATCAATTGGCATGAAATGTGTGTCTTGTTTCGTTTTTGAGGCTCAAATTACCTCGAAAATAAAAATAATAATGACTATGACAGGAGCGCTTGATTGTAAATTAGAGCCGTCACATTGGTATCCTGGATTTGGTGTCTCACAAAAAAATCATTGCTTAGTTATAAAGTTTAGAAGTTCCGAATTATTCACATACATTGAGTGGTGACATTACTTGAAAATTTTAATTTTATCTTTTTATTATTTTCCTGATTTATGCGCAGGTTCTTTTCGTTGCACAGCGTTTGTTGAGGCACTACGTAAACACGTGAGCACAGATACTCGAATTGAAGTCATGACCACGGCTCCTAATCGCTATGCTTCATTTGGTGTCGAAGCACCAGCCCATGAAATACAGTTAGGTCTAAATATTGAACGAATCTCTTTACTAACACATAAGAGCGGTATGTTGGACCAAGCGAAAGCATTTATTCATTTTAGTATCGAGGTAAACAAACGTATCAAACACCGTGATTATGATCTTGTTTTTGCAACGTCGTCACGGTTAATGACTGCCGCATTAGGTGCTTGGATTGCTCGTAAAAAAAATGCAAAGCTTTATCTTGATATACGCGATCTTTTTATTGATACGATTGAAGATGTGCTTCCAAGAAAGCTCTCGATAGCTTTAAAACCGATTTTTTCTTTTATTGAAAAAAAGAGTGTTGGTATTGCTGAGCAAGTCAATTTGGTATCTCGAGGATTTGAAGCATATTATAAACAGCATTATCCCGCTGTAAAATTAAGTTGGTTCACCAATGGTATTGATTCAGAATTTATTGCGCCCAACAACACCAGGCATACCAAATCAAACTCTACAGAACCTTTGACCGTACTTTATGCCGGTAATATTGGAGAAGGGCAAGGCTTACATGCCATCATTCCTGAACTAGCAAAACGTATGGAAGGGCGGGTGAGCTTTAAAATTATTGGTGATGGAGGTAGAAAAGCGCATTTAATCACAGCGCTGGAGCATGCCCAATGTCATAACGTAGAACTTATGCCACCTTTAAGTCGAGCCGAGCTTATTCAACAATATCAGCAGGCCGATGTTTTATTTCTTCACTTAAATGACTATAAAGCGTTTGGTAAGGTTTTGCCGTCTAAAATATTTGAATATGCGGCTATGGGCAAACCTATTTGGGCAGGTATTGCTGGATATTCTGCTGAGTTTGTTCGAACGGAAGTGTGTAATGCAGTAATTTTTTATCCATGTCATGCAAGTGAAGCTGAAGCGGTGTTTTCTAATTTAAAGCTGGAAAATATCGCAAGACTGGATTTTATTGAAAAATATAAACGAAGTCATATCATGAATGCTATGGCGTTAAATATGCTTAGCTTGCTATGAGTGGGTTTGTTATGATTTGATGTAGACAAAAGGATGTGTGAGTTGTTATTCAAGGGATGTGATGAAAATATTAGTGACAGGCGCAACAGGCTTTATTGGTAAGCAGCTGGTTCAATATTTACTTGAAAATACAGAGGTGACGTTATGTCTTGCTGTAAGAGTGATACCTCAAGTAACGCTGTACGAATCGCTCGATGCTTCAAGGGTTATTTTAGCTCAAATTGATGACATATCATCAGGTACAAATTGGTACACCATCTTAATGGATTGTGATGTTGTGATTCATTTGGCAGCCTGCATAGATGTTTCGGGTAACAATTTAAACGATTCTCTTACGATTTTTCGTGAAACGAATGTTGACGGAACATTGAATTTAGCTCGGCAAGCAAGTGAATCGGGTGTGAAGCGTTTTATTTACATGAGTTCTATTAAGGTCAATGGGGAGTCTACACAGCTGGGTTCACCATTTAAACCTGATGACGTCCCGAGACCTCAGCACCCTTATGCTATTTCAAAACTTGAAGCAGAACGAGGGTTAATAGCATTGGTAGAGCAGGCTTCAATGAAGCTTGTTATTCTTCGTCCGCCATTGGTGTATGGGCCGGACGTCCAAGGTAACTTCATGCGTATTATGTCGTTATTAAAAACAAAAATACCGCTCCCGTTTGGTTCGTTGAAAAAAAATAAACGAAGTTTTATATCGATAAATAATCTTGTGAATTTAATCGTTATTTGCATGACGCATCCAGGCGCAGAAAATCAAATTTTTTTGCTTAGTGATGATTATGATTTATCAACAACAGAATTATTTTTAAAAATAAAGCAGCGTTTGGATGCGTCGACATTATTTTTTCCAATGCCATCATGGATCTTAAATAGCACAGCGAAAGTGCTTGGGCAGCAACAAGAAATGATGCGCCTCACGGGTTCACTGCAGGTTGATATCAGTCGCACGCAACAACAGCTTAATTGGCAACCGATCGAAAGTGTGGATGAAGGATTATCTAAGGTCGTGCAGCATTATATTAATTTAAATAAGGAAGAAGCTTGTGTTGAATCATAAGGATGCGTTTGTAATACGAGGGTGTGACATCTTATTTGCTTGTTTAGGGTTAACGATGCTCTCACCGGTTTTTATCGCCTTGTATATTTTAGGATACTTGAACTTAAAATCGCCTATTTTTAAGCAAACGCGGATAGGCATGAATAAAAAACCATTTATTTTATTTAAATTCAGAACAATGCTTTTAAATACAGTATCTATGCCTACACATTGTGTGTCACATACTGCGGTTACATCGTATGGTCGTTTTCTTAGGAAAACAAAATTGGATGAACTGCCTCAATTATGGAACGTTTTAAAAGGAGATATGAGTCTGGTGGGGCCCAGACCCGGTTTGTGTGATCAGCATGATCTGATATCCAGTCGAGAAAGAAATCATGTTTATGACGTTAAGCCTGGTGTGACAGGACTTGCGCAAATTCATGCTATTGATATGTCTACACCAGAGTCTTTAGCTGAAACAGATAGAAAAATGATAGAAACATACTCTTTGAGGAACTATTTTAAGTATATTTTGACCACAGTCTGTGGTAAAGGCTATGGAGATAGGGTTGTTAAACAAGATATATTCCAGGGTGGATCCGGGGTAAAAAATCTGTCTTTTCTTCAAAAACTTTACATCAAATTACCGGTGATCGTGTTTGATATTCTCGCGATCCCTCTGGCTTGGTTTCTTGCTCATGCCCTGCAACCTGAGGCTGATTTATTTTCATCAACTGGGGGTGTTTTTATTGCATTACTGGTGGCTCAAGTACCTTGTTACTATGGTTTTAGAGTGTATCGTGGGTTGTGGCAATTTTCCTCCATCAAAGATGTATCACGTATTGTAAAATCGGTGTTGACCGGAACGGTACTTGCGCTGACGGTTATTTCTACCTTGCCTGGAGAGCACCTCATATCGAGGTCGGTTTTATCACTGTATGTTTTATTACTCATGGCGTGTTTGTGTGGTGCGCGATTATTGCTCCGTAGTTACCGAGATAAACAAGCCAAGCGTTTAGATGCACATGAGGCAATCAAGCGCGTTTTAATTGTGGGTGCTGGGCGTGCGGGGGCGAGTTTAGTACGTGATCTACAACGTAGCCATGAATATCTACCCGTGGGGTTGATCGATGATGGTCGAAAAAAGCGGGGGCTTGAAGTGCATGGCGTTCGGGTGCTAGGTACAACGCCACAACTGCCTGAGATTGTGGTTCAATGCCGTGCAGATTTAATTTTTATTGCACTTCCTTCCGTGAGTTCGGCAGATATGCGCCGTATTGTGAGTTATTGTGAACTCAGCCGTGCGCCGTTTCGAACCTTACCCAGTTTATCGGCACTGGTTTCTGGGCGTGTGGAGGTGAATGCACTGCGGACGGTGAATATTGAAGATCTGCTTGGTCGCGATCAAGTTGAACTGCAATGGGATAAAATTGAAGCAGGTATTAAAGATCGTTGTGTGCTGGTAACCGGAGCCGGGGGTTCGATCGGTTCAGAATTATGTCGTCAAATTGCGATACTTAAGCCCGAAAAGCTTATTTTATTGGATAACAACGAAGCAAATTTATATCATATTGAACGCGAGCTTTTGCTGCACTTTCCTAACGTGCATTATGAAACGGCACTCGTGAGTGTACTGGATGCGATAGCTGTGCATGCGCTCTTTACACGTGTTAAACCACAGCTTGTTTTTCATGCGGCGGCCTATAAACACGTGCCTTTGCTTGAGCATCAAGCGCGTGTGGCGGTACGTAATAATATCCTCGGAACCCGTGTGGTTGCGGAGGCAAGTCTTACGGTCGATGTTGAAAAGTTTGTTTTAATCTCGACCGATAAAGCGGTTAATCCGACGAATATTATGGGCATGACCAAACGTATAGCTGAACTTTATTGTCAGAATTTAAATCAACGTGTTAAGACAAAATTTATTACAGTACGTTTTGGAAATGTTTTAGGCTCTGTCGGTAGTGTGGTGCCGTTGTTTCAAAAGCAATTGGAGGCCGGTGGTCCTTTGACGGTCACGCACCCGGACATTCAGCGTTATTTTATGACGATTCCAGAAGCTAGTCAGTTGATTTTGCAAGCCATGGCCAACGGTGAAGGCGGCGAGATTTTTGTATTGGATATGGGGGAGCCGATTAAAATTAGCTATTTGGCCGAACAGATGATTCGTCTTGCAGGCAAAGAGCCGGGCGAAGAGATTCAAATTCAATACACGGGTTTGCGACCGGGCGAGAAGTTGTTTGAAGAGTTATTTCATCCTTCCGAAAAACTCGTGCAAACAGCGCATGAAAAATTATTTAAAGCGCGCTTTCGTGCAATCGATTGGGAAGAATTAACACAAACGATTCGAATGATTCAAAAGGCGTGTAATGCACATCAAAACGATGAGTTGTTGATTTTGTTAAAAAGTCTTGTGCCGGAGTTTTGTTCTGAGCTTGTGGAATAACACCCCCGTGATTTATTGAGCTGGTCATTAAAACAAGGTAGTGTTTTAGTGAGTTTATCATTGAAAGACGGGGTTGTTATGTTATGATGTCATCCATGGTTGATTCAAGAGCGCATCAATGAGATGAAAAGAACACAATATAATTATTTAAAAACGTGGCTAACATCGCTCGATCGTAGGCCGTTAATTATTCGTGGCGCCAGACAAGTAGGTAAAACGTGGCTGGTAAGGCATTTTGCCGAACAATCTGGAAAGCGTTTAATTGAACTAAACTTTGAGAAAAATCCAGAACATGCGAGCTTGTTTGCGTCGAATGATCCCCAACAAATATTACTGAATTTAAGTGCGCTGACATTGCAACCCATTGAACCCCAAGAAAGCCTCTTGTTTTTAGATGAAATTCAAGCCATACCTGAGTTATTGAGTAAATTACGTTGGTTTGCGGAAGACTTACCCGCACTTTCTGTGATTGCTGCGGGTTCTTTGTTGGAGTTTGTATTAGCGGAGCATATCTTTAGTATGCCGGTTGGGCGTATTACTTATCTGTATTTAGAGCCACTTTCATTTGAAGAATATCTTTTGGCTCATCAGCAAGAAGGATTATTGAATTATTTGGTTTCATTCGATGGGTCTACAGATATTCCAATAGCGATTCATGAAAAATTGACCCTGTTATTTAAAGAATATTGTTTAGTTGGAGGGCTACCTAGGGCTGTTTCTAGCTGGGTTGCTGAGCGATCACTGAGTCGAGTTTATCAAATTCATCACGATTTATTAGGTACTTATCGAGATGATTTTGCTAAATATCGAGGGCGTATTGCTATCGAACGATTAGAAGAAATATTCATGACAACACCGAAAATGTTAGGTAGAAAATTTGTTTTTAGTCACGTGAATCGAGAGGTACAATCAGCAGCTGTCAAGCAAGGATTAGACTTGCTAGAAAAAGCACGAATTTGTCATCGCGTGCGGAGTACATCCGCCAATGGCATTCCATTAGGTGCAGAGGTGAGGGCGCGCTATTTCAAGGAAATTTTTTTGGATGTTGGGCTATGTGCCACGTTGTTAGGGCTTAATTTAAACCAGCTTAACGCGATAGATGATATAACACTGATTAATCAAGGTGGGATGGCTGAGCAGGTGGTCGGTCAATTATTAAGAACGATCGAGCCACCCTATGTTCAACCTTCTTTGTATTGTTGGGAGCGTGAAGAGCCTAGATCAAATGCGGAAGTTGATTACATCATTCAACATGGTTGTAATATTATACCGATTGAAGTTAAAGCAGGCAGTACAGGAAGTTTAAAATCGTTGCATTATTTCATGCATGTCAAAGGCCTAAAGCAAGCCGTACGTATCAATGCAGATCATCCAAGTGTCGTTGTTGTTGATACCAAAATACATACAGGTGAGGTCGTAAAGTATCAACTATTATCATTTCCGTTTTATTTGATAGGGCAACTGCATCGATTATTGGATCGTGTATAATTCATTTAATTATGAACAGAGGATAGACGCAAGCATGACATCCATCATTAAACGTAATAATTTTGATCGAACATTTAAAATGTTAACGCGCTTTGAACGGCAATTAATAGCCTTGAGGATCATCTGTTGCCAGATGAGTGAAGAACTATTCATTGCGAAAGTGGTCGCATCTGGTGTGCTTGATACACAGGGAGAGGTGTTTTCAGAGCAATCATACAAGACCTTGTTTTTGTTGTTGGGTAAGTTTGGTCTTCTTCAAAAAAAAGGAACGCGGAGCATCCTTCCCGAGTTGCATCATGAGCTATTAGTGTTGATGCCAGAAGATGAGATGGGGTGGGTTCATGCGATGGTTCAGTACATGTATAAGGATAGTTTGCCTTATTATGACAATGGAAACGCCAAAGAACGTGCCTGCCTGATCAGCGCGATTTATAACAATGAACTTGAAGAATTCATGCTTTACCAAAATGATGTCAGCCATGGCAACAGGATTATTTTTTTTCTGATCAATATTTTTGGTTCATCCTCGGTTGACGTGGTGTGGTTAGAATCACGAGAGCCGGTCATTCGTGATTATATTTGTATTACATTATTGAGTGATTATTATTGTAACAAAGTTTCTGTTATCAATAAGCAAGCGATTTTTGAGGTCTTTGTCAGTCACATGCACGAGAATACAAATCACGCTTATTTACTGTATTGCAGCGCAATGATTTATTTAGCCAGGGGCGATATTAAGACAGCCCAAATGTATTGTGATCGTATTCAAAATGACAAATCAGCTTATGCATTGGCATTGCAGGCAACCTTTTCCTTTTTGGATATGGATTTTGTTTTGGCGCATAAATTGTATCGTAAGGCATTAGCTGGCTTAAGAAAGCACGCCGAGCTTCCTTCGTATTATTTTGATAATATTTTGGGCGTTTTTCATGCGTTTTGTGTGGCCTATACAGAAAAAAATGTGAAGCAACTCATCACCAACGCGGTAAATTACGATAAATTTGGAAGTTCATACTGGGCTATGCCCATGGGGAAGTTTTATTGGTTATTCCATGTCATTGAGCTCATTGAACGTGGCGATCCAGAAGCCGCCAAGCAAGAACTGAATTCCATGGCTAAATGTGCAAAAGGGTTTGTGCATCCCTTGCTTTTCGCCATTTATCAATTGATATCTTGCATGACCAATACGGCGCACCTTAATCAACATCAAGATACTATTTATCAGAAATTGCAAGGCAGCCTCCAAGCGCATCATGGTTTAGCGGTTCATATACTCTATGAATTGCTGCTTAAAACAGACAAATATCAACACGAGGCGCATGCTTATTTTAATACGAGCTCAATCAAGCTACGTTTATTGAATTTCGTGCAAGTGAAAGAGGCATGGGAATACACATTTCAAGCGTTGGAAGGGTTGTTGGTTGGTGATGATAAAAAATCTGGAGACGTTGCTAAACGCAAACGATTGATGTGGTTGATTGATCCGGACAAGCAGCAGATGATCGTTGTCGAACAAAGCATGAATAAAGCGAAGAAATGGAGCCATGGACGTGCCGTGAATTTGAGTAAATTGAAAAATTACTTAAATGACCCTCAGTTTGAATATTTAACGGAACAAGACAAACATGTGATTGCTGGTATTCATGAAGTCAGTGATGGTTGGTACCGATCGTACGCTTTTTCACATCAGCACTGTTTTTTGGCGCTGGTGGGGCATCCGCATATTGCGCATGCACAAAATCGGGAGGTCTCCATTGAGCTGGTGCGAGGCGAACCTGAGCTGTATATTGAAGAAAATGCGCAAGGGTATCATTTCAGCCTGTCTCATTTTTTACTCGATGAGGGGGTGATCATTGAACCGGAAAGTTTGAATAAATATCGCGTCATTGATTACGCCAGTGCCTTTGCTAAGATTGGCCGAGTGATCACAAAAGACGGCTTGACGATCCCCTCAAATGCCAAAGACAAAATATTAGACGTGATTCAGTACGCTAAACGAGATATTAAAATACATGTGGGTATCAAAGACATTGATATTCCTGAACTCGACGGTGACTCAACCCCATGTGTTCAATTATTACCCATGAAGGAGGGTGTGAGGGTGACGTTGTGGGTAAAACCGCTGGCTCATCATGGCTCATACTTTAAAATTGCCCAGGGTAAAGAATGCTTCATGGCCTTTGTTTCAGAAAATGGTACGGAACAACGTATACGTGTTCAACGTCATTTTTCGGATGAAAAAAAACATCAAAAAGCCTTGCTTTCACGATGTCCAAGTTTGTCGCAGCATGAGTATGAGGTGGGTGAATACGAGATTGCATCGCCTGAAGATGTGTTGGAGGTGTTATCAGAGCTGCAGCATTATGCCGCGACAGAGCCCTTGACGATAGAATGGCCTGAGGGGCAAACCTTTAAGATTAAACAACACGTGAATGCGAAGAACCTTTCTTTGAAGATTTCATCAAACACCAGCTGGTTTGAGTACGATGGAAAAATAACCCTGGATGATGGTGAAGTTTTGTATATGCAAGAGTTGTTTCAATCACTAGAGACCAACAATTATGGTCGCTTTATCCGATTGAAAAACGGTGAATTCATTGAATTAACCAGCAAATTGAAAAAACAACTCACGGTGTTGCACGCACTCTCGGACGATCAAAAAATCAATCCGCTGGGTGCGCAAGTTTTATCAGATATTGCAGCTCAGGCCGAAAATACAACGTTTGATGCCGGGTGGGCCGCGCATCTGGAAAAAGTTAAAACCATGCGTCATTACGCCCCGAATGTACCCTCAACCCTGCAGGCCACATTGCGTGATTATCAAACCGAAGGCTATCAGCACCTATCGAGACTCACGCATTGGGGGATGGGTGCATGCCTTGCGGACGATATGGGGCTGGGTAAAACCGTTCAAACCATTGCTTTGCTGCTGGAACGCGCAAAACAGGGTGCCGCGCTTGTTGTCGCACCCACGTCCGTCTGTTTTAACTGGATGGAGGAATTAAACACATTTTCACCAACGTTAAACGTGTATGATTTACGACAAGATGATCGCGCTAACTTGATTCAACATGCAGGGAAATTTGATGTGATTATTTGCAGTTATGGTTTGCTGCAACACAATGGTGATTTGTTAATCGATAAATCTTGGGAGACCATTGTACTGGATGAGGCGCAGGCCATTAAAAATGCTGGAACCCAGCGTTGGAAAACTGTGATGAAACTGAAAGGCAAGGGACGCATTGCTTTGTCGGGCACGCCCATTGAAAATCATTTGGGTGAATTGTGGAGTATTTTTAGTTTTATTAATCCTGGTTTGTTGGGTTCAATCAAGCAGTATCAAAACAAATATTCCATTCCAATTGAGACAAAACAATCGCCCGATCGTATTCATGCATTGCGCACACTGGTTCAACCTTATATTTTAAGACGTATCAAGTCGGACGTGCTGAAAGAACTGCCGCCCAAAACCGAACAAACCATTCATGTTGAAGGCACGGAACAGGAAGCCATATTTTATGAAGCACTTCGTCGTACAACGGAGGAGCGCATGAAAGATTTGATGGCGGAAAATGATCGTATTAAGGTCTTAGCTGAAATTACCAAGCTAAGGCAGGCTTGCTGCGACAGCTCATTGGTGGACAGTTCCCTGAAAATTGAAAACAGCAAGTTAAATGCTTTTATTAAAACGCTTAAAAATATCATCGATAACGGCCATAAAGCGCTTGTTTTTAGCCAGTTCGTATCTTTTTTGAGTATTATAAAAGCACGCATTGAGGCAGAAAACATGTCGTATCAATACCTTGATGGTGCTACATCGGCGGCTAAGCGAAAAAAAGCCGTGGAAGCATTCCAGGGTGGTGATGGTGATGTGTTTCTTCTCAGCTTGAAAGCCGGTGGCAGTGGGTTGAATTTAACGGCGGCTGATTATGTGATTCACATGGATCCGTGGTGGAATCCAGCTGTTGAAGATCAGGCATCGGATCGAGCGCATCGTATTGGACAGGAACGCCCCGTGACGATTTATCGTTTTGTGATGCAGAATACGATTGAGGAGAAAATTCTTGCATTGCATCAACACAAGCGTAATCTGGCAAATGAACTGCTGAGTGGGCAAGAGGTGAGTGGAAAATTGTCGAATGATGATTTAATGAAATTGATCAGCGCGCCAGCCGTATGAAACAGATGTGGAATTCAGACCACCATACCCCCGAGATGATTTTTCTGCGCATGTGCTGTCGGCGTGCTTTAGGCCAGATGAATCTATCAGCTTGCTTGCCATATTTTAAACATGCATTGGATGAGGCACGTTTTTTTGAATTGCTTCAGGAGCATCGTTTGCTTTTGTTGGTGTATCAAGTGCTCTCTACAGATTTTAAAGCTTATGTTTCAGACGCGTTCTTGCACAATTTAAAAAACAAGGCGCATCCTATTTTTCATGCTCAATTGGTTTTAATGCGTACAGCACGTGATGTGCAACACGTTTTTGAACAGCAGAACATTTCGCATATATTTCTAAAAGGCCCACGTTTAAATCAAATGCTTTGGGGGCGCCGGATGATGCGTTACTCTCGTGATTTAGATGTGTTGGTGTTACCGCCTGATATGTTTAAAGCCAATACGGCGCTTCGGCAATTAGATTTTAAATCAGAGCTCTCGGATAAAAGCCTTTGTTTTCACCAGCGCTTTCATGCTTGGACCACAAAAAAAGATGCGGCGTATTGGAAAAAGGGCATGCATCAATGCATTGAATTACATTGGAAAACATATTGTACAGAATTTATTTTGTCATCCCAGAAAAAAAGAGGGACATTGCTTGAATTTACAGACGAAGAGCATGTATTGTATTTATGTTTGCATGCGGCAAAGCATGGATGGCTACGCATGCTATGGCTTATCGATATTGTAGCACTATTACAAACCAAGCATATCGATATATTCTGTGTGCGAACGCTCGCAAAATCCCACCATATTACGCCAGTTGTGGATGAGATGATGCTTTTAGCCGAGCAATGGCTTGGTATCACGTTATACCCAAAGAGCATGTTGATAGAACTTCAAAAACGCGACACACGATTACAACAACGTGTAACTTGGGCAAAACCACAGGGTTTAAAATCTTTTTTTCATGATATGCTAGGGCGTTATTTTGCTAATGCGTTTTGCTCGAGCCGCTGGCGTCAAGTGCGACTATGGATACAAATTTTTTTAGGCGCGGTGATTTCAAAAAGCTTGGCCTCGCGTTATGATGGCACGAAGTCTTAAATAAGGGAGTCAGGATGATGCATGTTTTTCCAATTATATTAGCCGGTGGTTCAGGTACACGCTTATGGCCTTTATCACGCAAAGACTTCCCTAAGCAGTTTTTAAATTTTCACGGTGAAACATCGTTGCTTCAGCAAACGGTAAAACGCGCAAAAAACATGTCACACACGGGGATGATGGTGGTGAGTAACGAGGCGCATTATTTTTTATGCCAAGATCAACTGAAGTCTTTTGATCTCAATTTGACGTATTTACTGGAGCCCTGTGCTCGAAACACCGCACCGGCGATTGCGTGCGCTGCCCATCGCGTATTAAATGTCGTCGGTGAAGATGCGATTTTAATGGTGTTACCGTCAGATCATTGGATTGAAGATGCTGCGGCTTGGCAAGCCGCCATGCAACGCGGGATTGATTATGTCACGCATACCCCAGCCATGGTCACGTTTGGTGTAAAACCGACCAGTCCTAAAACCGGTTATGGGTATATCGATACAGCAGAGCAGCAAGCCACGGGTGTGTATTCAGTCGCGCAGTTTCGCGAAAAACCGACGGTTGATGTGGCTGAGGCGTGTATACAAAGCGGCATATCTTATTGGAATAGTGGTATGTTTGTATGCCGTGCGACCACGTATTTAGAAGAATTATCACGTTTTGAACCTGAATTATTTGCGAATACCGAGGCGGCCTATCAACGAGCTCATCGTCAACATGATTATTTTCGTTTAGACGAACAAGCATTTGCTGCGTGTCGAGCCGACTCCATTGATTATGCCGTGATGGAAAAAACGGAACGCGCCGTCGTTGTGCCTATGGATATTGCATGGAATGATTTAGGTTGTTGGTCTGCTGTGGCTGAAGCAGGTCAAGCGGATGCGCATGGCAACGTGTTACACGGCAAAGCGCTTGCTGAAGAGAGCGAAGGTTGCATGATCAGCAGTGAGCATGCTTTAGTCACGGCGTTGGGTCTTCGTGATCAAATCATTGTGGCAACACGAGATGCGGTTTTGGTTGCAGACAAGCGCTATTCACAGCAAGTAAAAAATTTGGTGGCCACCCTGAGTAAAGAGCACCAAAGCTTGGCCAATGAGCATGCGTGTGTTCAGCGCCCATGGGGAACGTATGAGATCTTAGCCGAAGGTGAGGCGTTTAAAGTGAAGCGTTTGATGTTAAAGCCTGGAGCACGTATTTCATTGCAGCGCCATGAGCATCGTGCTGAGCATTGGGTTGTGGTAGCAGGTGAGGCCGATGTGGTGAATGATACGCGGCATTTTCGGCTTGCCGTGAATCAATCCACGTACATCCCACCCAAAACCACGCATCGCTTGAGTAACCCAAGCGACGTGCCGTTGTATGTGATTGAAGTGCAAAGTGGCGCTTATTTGGGCGAAGATGATATCACGCGTTATGAAGATATTTATGCACGTGAGGTGTGTGAGGCATCATGACCCAGTATGATATTCGCTGGCATCAACGGCTGTTAAATTTTGATAAAGCCTTAGGTGAACTTGAAGAGGCGGTAAATTTGGCCTCTAAGCGCAAATTAACCAAGTTAGAAGAACAAGGTCTTATCCAGGCCTTTGAATATAACTATGAACTTGCGTGGAATTGTTTAAAAGATTTTTATCAGGCACAAGGCGATACTGATATTCAAGGAAGCCGAGATGCATTTAGGTTAGCTTTTAAGCGAGGTTTGATTGAAGATGGTAAGCTATGGATGGAAATGATACAAAGTCGTATTTTGACATCGCATACCTATAATCAAGGTACCGCAGCGGCTGTGGCAGATAAAATTCTTCATGTTTATTATCCCGCTTTCATGTGTTTAAACCATGCCCTGAATAACTTAAAAAATGACAATTAAAACTTGGGGACTCACGCGTGAGGATATTGCAAAAATCAGGGCAACGTTAGCTCAATATCCTGTGGTAGAAAAGGCAATTTTGTACGGCTCAAGGGCGAAAGGAAATTATCGAGCGAGTTCAGATATTGATATCACGTTGGTGGGGCGCGCTTTACAGTATCATGATCTTTTATCGATTGCTGGCGACTTGGATGAACTCTTACTTCCTTATACCTTTGATTTATCTTTATGGCATCAAATTGATAACGAAAAACTTAAAGATCATATTGAACGCGTAGGTGAGCTTCTGTATGGCTGATTTTCAGATTTTAGAACATCGTATTTGAGTATATTATTTATTCTAATGTAATATTTTCTGTTGAGAACCTATTCAGCTGCCGGTAAGATAAAGTAATTGTGTTGATATGAAGGAGCATGCTGATGTTTCGAGGGAGTATTGTTGCATTGGTTACACCGTTTTTAAACGAACAGGTTGATTTGGATCGTTTGCGTGCATTGGTTGAGTTTCATATTCATGCAGGTACGCATGCGTTGGTGGCTGCAGGCACAACAGGTGAATCGGGAACTTTATCCTATGACGAAAAATGTTTGGTGATAAAAACTGTGGTTGAAGCCGCAGCAGAGCGTATTCCTGTGATCGCAGGAACAGCTGCAAACGCAACGCAGGATTGCATTAAGCTCACACAATTTGCGATATCATGCGGCGCGCATGCCGCACTTATCATGACACCGGCTTATATTAAGCCAACACAAGAAGGCCTGTATCAACATTACAAAACCATTGCTGAGGCCGTGCACATACCCATTATTTTATATAACGTTCCAAGTCGAACAGCCTGTGATTTATTGCCCGAAACGGTGATTCGCTTGGCAGCCATTTCGAATATTGTGGGTATCAAAGAAGCGACAGGGCAGTTGAAGCGACTTAAAATCTTATTAAAAGGGGTGAACGGTCGTCTTGATATTTACAGCGGTGACGATCCTACGGCGGCTGAATGGATATTGCATGGCGCTAAAGGCGTTATCTCGGTAACAGCCAACGTTGCACCCAAACTCATGGCAAAGCTTACCGATGCAGCGTTAGATAAAAATAAGAAATTAACCAAGAAATTACAGGCCGAATTATTACCGTTGCATCGAGGGTTATTTATTGAATCTAATCCTATTCCAACCAAATGGGCGCTGGAACACATGGATTTGATCGTCAACGAACTTCGTTTACCGTTAACCAAACTTTCAACCCAATATCACGAAAGCCTTTTGTCGATACTTCGTGCATTAAAATTAATTAATTAAAAGAGAGGTTATGTTGTGCTAACAAGAGCCGGTTTGTTGGTGCTGTGTGTGGTGTCGTTGTGTGGCTGCAACACACCGTTTGCCAGTAATGATAAGGACCAATACCTTGAAAGTCGGAATGCGCCCGATATGATGATTAAGCCGCCGCTGACGACGTCTAATCTCAGTGATTTCTATACGTTGCCAGCGGCGCCTGAGTATCCTAAAAAAGTGGATATTCTGCCTCCCGTAAGCTAATAAGGAACAGCATGCAAAAAATGCAATTACCGATTGGTGTGTTTGATTCAGGCATGGGGGGGCTCACCGTGTTGCGGGCCCTGCGTAGCCATTTGCCGGATGAGTCCTTTATTTACTTAGGAGATACCGCGCGCCTGCCCTACGGCACCAAAAGTCAGGATACGGTTCGCCACTACGCCATGCAAATGGCGCGTATCTTAGTTGAGCGACGCATTAAAGCGCTTGTAATTGCATGCAACACGGCAACAACCGCTGCCTTGTCACATGTGCAGGCGATGTTGCCCAATATCCCTGTGGTGGGCGTGATTGCGCCGGGTGCCTCTGCTGCAGTACAAACCACCAAAAATCAGCGTATCTTGGTGCTTGGAACAGAAACGACCGTGGCCAGTCATGCTTACCAAGGGTTAATTCAGGCCGCGCTACCTCATGCGTGTATCCAGGCACGGGCCAGCAGTTTATTGGTGGCGCTTGCTGAAGAAGGGATGGTGCATAATCATATTGCCCGTGCGGCCTTGGAGCATTATTTGTCACAGCGTGTGGATGAAGATACGGTGCTGTTGGGATGCACGCATTTTCCTGTGTTTAAACCGCTTTTACGCGACCTATTGCCCGAACATGTGCGTGTGGTCGATTCTGCTGAAGCAACAGCAGATGCGGTCAAGCAAGCGTTGATGGATGCGGGAATAGCCAATACAACGCAACCTCAAAAGAAAACGCATTATTTGGTGACTGATTCGGCCGCACGCTTTGGTGCGGTGGGAGCGATTTTTCTGGGTGAGCCACTCAATCAACAGGATATTGAACTGGTGGATGCATGAATTTACGTGAAATAGCAGCGAGTCTTGATTTAACGGTGCCGAATGATGCGGCATACGATGTTGTCATCACCGGTGTTTCTATGGATACCCGAACATTGGAGGCCGGCAATTTGTTTGTTGCACTCCGTGGAGCGCGTGTCGATGGTCAGCAATTTATTCCCGAGGCGATTCGACGTGGCGCATCGGCTGTATTATGCACCGAGCACGTGCCGGATTGCGCTGTGCCCCAATGGGTTTATCCTGATTTAGAGCAAGCCTTAGGTCTAATTGCCACAGCCTATAGAAAAAGCTTATCTTGTACTGTTGCCGCACTTACGGGAAGCAATGGCAAAACCACGGTGAAAGAAATGCTGGCCTCCATTTTGCCGAAGCCCTCGTTTGCAACACCTGGAAATTGGAATAATCATTTAGGTGTGCCGCTCAGTATTATGAAGCTGAAGGCCACGCATCGCTACGCCGTACTTGAATTAGGGGCGAATCATGCTGGAGAAATTGCGTACACTTCGGCGATGGCCAAGCCCCATGTGACGCTGATTAACAATATTTCAGGTGCACATATCGAGGGCTTTGGTTCGATTGAAGGCATTGCTCGGGCAAAAGGCGAAATTCATCAAAATTTACTTCCGGGTGGCACGGCGGTGATTAATGCCGATGATGCTTATGCGCATGCCTGGGATGATGTGCTTGCGGATAAAAACATGCTACGGTTTTCGGCAACACGACAGGACGTAGACATTTATGCAGCAGCGATCGAATTAAGCCCGGCGGGTGGCGCGAAATTTAATTTAGTCACACCTCAAGGTGAAGCAAGTATTATTTTGAACGTTCCCGGCATGCATCATGTACTGAATGCACTTGCGGCGGCGGCCTGCGCGTATGCACTGGGCATTTCAAATGATGACATAGCTGATGGCTTGATGCGATTTACGGGCGTGCCTGGGCGCTTAACGTCACGTGCCGGTCATCATGGTGCGTTGATTTTAGATGATACCTACAACGCGAATTTAAGCTCGGTTTTGGCCGGCATACATGTGCTTGCTGCGCGTACCGGACAACGTATTTTAGTGCTCGGTGATATGGGTGAGCTTGGCGAGCATTCAGAAGCTTATCATCAACAAGCCGGGGAGGCTGCACGAGCCGACGGTCTTGATAAATTGCTAACCTGTGGCACACACAGTCGGGTTGCGACGCATGCATTTGGTGCGCAAGGGCAGCATTTTGAAACACAAGAAGCGTTGCTCCATGCGCTCTTACCGCTGTTAGATGAACGTACAACGGTGCTCGTGAAGGGGTCGCGTTCGAGCGCGATGGAAAATATCGTGAATCAACTCGTTGCGTAATTAAGGCGTTGCGTGAGATGCTATTTTTATTGGGTTTACTTCATTTAGGATAAAAAACAATGCTTTATTGGTTGACGCAGTTATTTCAAAATCATTATCACGCACTGCGTGTGTTTCAGTATCTGACGTTCCGATCGATCTTAGCTGCGTTGACGGCCCTCGTGATTGCGCTCTGTTGCGGGCCGGTGATGATTCGTTGGTTGAAACAGCTTCAAGTTGGTCAGGTCGTTCGAGATGATGGCCCGAAAACGCATTTGTCTAAAGCAGGAACGCCTACCATGGGGGGTGTTTTAATCTTATTTTCAGTGACGTTAAGTAGTTTGCTCTGGGGGGATTTAACGCAACCGAGCTTATGGCTTGCCCTGTTTGTAACCCTTGGGTTTGGTTGGATTGGTTGGGTGGATGATTATCGAAAACTGGTGCTGAAA
Source organism: Legionella sp. (assembly GCA_009995425.1). Classification (GTDB taxonomy): domain Bacteria; phylum Pseudomonadota; class Gammaproteobacteria; order Legionellales; family Legionellaceae; genus JAALKW01. Next base: position 30,262 of record JAACPN010000013.1, read on the forward strand.
AATAGTCATGGATTATCAGCTCGAAAAAAAATCATCTGGCAATCGTTGGTGGCGTTGGTTGCTGTGCTGTATTTGTATTTTCAAGCAGAATTACCGATTCATACGCAACTGACGGTACCGTTTTTTAAAGATTGCTTAGTACCGCTGGGTTTAATTTTTCCAATATTTGGTTATTTTGTGATTGTGGGTAGTAGCAATGCTGTGAATTTAACCGATGGTTTAGATGGTCTGGCAACCATGCCTATCGTGATGGTTGCCGGTGCGTTAGGTGTTTTTGCTTATGTTACAAGTAATGCGGTTTATGCGCATTATTTATCGGTACCGTTTGTACCGAACACCGAAGAATTGACTATTTTTTGCTCAGCCATGGTGGGGGCAGGTCTCGGTTTTCTTTGGTATAATACGTATCCCGCACAAGTGTTTATGGGAGATGTCGGCTCACTGTCTCTTGGTGCCGCGTTGGGTATTGTAGCCGTGATTATTCGCCAAGAGTTAGTGCTTGGGATTATGGGCGGATTGTTTGTGCTCGAAACGCTGTCGGTTGTCTTGCAAGTGGTTTATTTTAAATGCTCGGGTGGCAAGCGTATGTTTAGGATGGCGCCGTTGCATCATCATTTTGAACTCAAAGGCTGGGCTGAGCCTAAAGTGATTGTTAGGTTTTGGATCATCACGGTGATTTTTGTATTATGCGGCTTGGCGACCCTTAAACTGAGGTAATTATGCAAAAAATGACGTTGATTGTAGGGCTTGGTAAAACGGGGCTGTCGATTGCACGTTATTTGCATCATAAGAAATTACCTTTTGCGGTTTATGATACGCGAGAAGCGCCTTCTGCTCAGGCGTTGTTTCGGAAGACCTACCCTGACGCACCGCTTTATTTAAAAACATACCCCCAAAGCTTACTTGCTCAAGTGTCAAAAATCATGTGTAGTCCTGGGGTTTCGTTGGATATTGCATTGATACATGAGGCACGTGTGCGTGCGATTCCAATCGAAGGTGATATCGATTGCCTTGCACGCGAGGTGGATGCCCCCATGGTTGCGATTACAGGAACCAACGGAAAATCGACCGTAACTGCTTGGTTGGGTGAGATGGCGCAAGCCGCAGGGATGAAAACTGCGGTGGCTGGCAATATTGGCACACCGGTTTTAGATTTTTTATTAGACAAACCTGATGTTTATGATGTTTGGGTGCTCGAACTTTCCAGCTTTCAGCTCGAGCTGACCAGCGCGCTTCGACCTCTGGCATCGACTGTATTAAATATTACACCCGATCATCTGGATAGACATCATACGTTAGAAGCTTATCGAGCGGCTAAGCATCGGATTTATCACGGTGCTAAAGCCTGTGTGTTTAATCGTGATGATGTTGCGACCAAGCCTGATGTGGTTGATTTAGATGCTGAGAGCATGATGGTGAGTTTTGGTTCCGACGAACCTGTATCGCAACAAAGCTGGGGATTGCGTCGCCATGCTACGAATCAGATGCTTTATCTTGCGCGAGGTGATACGTTGGTTTTGCCGGTTGATGAAATAGGCCTGAAGGGCCGGCATAACTGGATGAACGCATTGGCGACTTCTGCGTTGGCTGAAGTATTAGCGATCCCAACGGATGTTTGTGTTTCGGTATTAAAAAATTTTTCAGGCCTGCCTCATCGGTGTCAAATCGTTCGTGTGCTACATGACGTGCTTTGGATTAATGATTCTAAAGGAACCAATGTTGGCGCAACGGAGTCGGCAATTTTAGGCTTGAAGCCCGCAGGAGCAGGCAAGCTTGTGTTGATTGCTGGAGGCCAGGGGAAAGGCGGTGATTTTCATTCGCTTCGCGAAGCCGTTTCTGAGTATGTGCGTGCTTTAGTTTTAATAGGAGAAGATGCCAAGCTTTTAGACGAGGCCTTAGGGGATGTGGTCGAGGTCGTGCATCATGCTGTGTCCTTGGAGGATGCGGTTAAACAAGCCGAAGCATGCGCAAAAGCGGGTGATACCGTGCTTTTATCACCGGCATGCGCAAGCTTAGATATGTTTGATAATTTTAATCATCGCGGTGAGGTTTTTACAGCGTTGGTGCACGCGTTATGATGGGCGTGGGTCTCCGTCATGCAGCACGGTCACGCGCTGCGAGTGAACCGTTAGCGCTGTATGATAAGTGGCTTTTGATGGCCATCATTGGTTTATTATTTTTAGGGTTATTAATGGTTGCCTCGAGTTCGGTCATGATTTCATCTAAATATTATCAGCAGCCGTTCCATTTTTTAGTACGCCAAGTGTGTTATTTAGTGTTTGGACTTTTGGTGGGGATGTTGGTGATGCGTATGGATACCAGCATCTGGGAAAAATGGAGTGCGCCGCTCTTACTCATCTGCTTGGTCATGTTGGTGCTTGTTTTGATTCCGGGTATTGGGCGGGTGGTGAATGGTAGTCGGCGCTGGCTGACGTTGGGACCTGTTTCAATTCAAGTTTCAGAGATTGCAAAATTATCGATGATTTTGTACCTGGCGGGATATTTGGTACGCCAACAGCAGCGTGCGCAAAGTGACGTATTGAATTTTATTAAACCGCTCGGATTGCTGAGTCTTATTGCGTTATTGCTTTTGTCTGAGCCCGATTTTGGAGCAACGGTTGTTATTTGCACGACCGTGATGGTGATGCTTTTTTTGTCCGGCGTGAAGTTAAGATATTATGCTGGGCTTGTGTTGTTGATGGTGGCGTCGCTCGGCGTGCTTGCGGTGTCATCTCCGTATCGTATGGCGCGCTTAACGGCGTTTTTAAATCCTTGGGCTGATCAATTTAATAGTGGGTATCAGTTAACGCAATCGCTTATCGCGTTTGGTCGTGGTGGTTGGTTGGGTACGGGGTTAGGTAGCAGTGTTCAGAAACTGCTTTATTTGCCCGAGGCTCACACAGACTTCATGTTTGCTGTACTGGCAGAAGAACTCGGTTTGTTGGGTGTGCTCCTAGTTTTGATTTTGTATAGTATACTGGTTACAAGAGGCTTGCTCATCGGCTTGCGATCTTATCAGGCAGAACGTTTTTTTTCAGCGTATACCGCGTACGGAATCACATTTTGGCTTGGGATGCAGGCGGTGATTAATATGGGTGTGAATGCAGGTTTGTTGCCGACCAAAGGCTTAACGTTACCGCTTTTAAGTTATGGGGGCGCGAGCTTGGTGGTGAATTGTATTGCGCTTGCGCTTTTGTTACGTATTGATCATGAAACACGCTGGCAATCATTAGGGTTTAGATAATTAAGGGGGGGGTGTTGTGAATAATACGAATACATTCTCATTACCAAGAATGGGGCACGTGGATCACATTCATTTTGTAGGCATTGCAGGTACCGGTATGTGCGGTATTGCTGAAGTTCTGCATAACGAAGGGTACCATGTCACCGGATCTGATGTGCATGAAAACCGTACCGTTGCCGATCTACGAGAGCAAGGTGTTACGGTATTTATTCAACATCAAGCTGAAAATATTGCGGGAGCTGATGTGGTGGTGCGCTCAACAGCTATTCACGAAGATAATCCGGAAGTCGTTGCGGCGCGTGCCGCACGTATTCCTGTGATTCCTCGCGCCATGATGTTGGCTGAGCTCATGCGTTTTCGTCAAGGTATTGCGATTGCCGGTACCCACGGAAAAACGACCACCACAAGTTTGGTGAGTAGTTTGCTCGCTGAAGGAGGGCTTGATCCGAGTTTTGTGATTGGCGGAAAGTTAACGAACATTGGTAGCAATGCAAAATTAGGTGGTTCGGCTTATTTAGTTGCTGAAGCTGACGAAAGTGATGCGTCGTTTTTATTTTTGAAACCGACCATGGCGGTGGTGACCAATATTGATGCTGATCATATGGAAACGTATGGCGGTGATTTTAATCAATTACGTGAAACGTTTGTTGAATTTTTACATCATTTGCCGTTTTATGGTTTAGCCGTAGTTTGTATTGATGATGCGAATGTTCGTCATATTTTATCATCCATTCAACGCCCTACGCTCACGTATGGTTTTTCTGAAGATGCAGAGTATCGCGCAGCGGATTGGAAACAAGAAGGTTTGTTGAGTCGCTTTACGGTGACACGACCGGAGCCTCATCCGACCTTGACGATTGATTTAAATTTACCAGGGCGCCATAACGTTTTGAATGCGCTGGCAGCTATTGCGCTTGCCACAGAGCTTGGCGTTCATGATCAGCCTATTGCCGAAGGCCTCCGTTGTTTTCAGGGTGTAGGGCGGCGTTTTCAGCTATTAGGTCAGCGTGAATTCTCACACGGCACAGCCTTAGTGGTCGATGACTATGGGCATCACCCCGAAGAGATTCGTGCAACGATTGAAGCGTTTCGGGCCGTGTGGCCAGATAAACGTTTAATTCATGTTTTCCAACCGCATCGTTATTCACGAACCAAAGCGCTTTTTTCACAATTTGTTGATGTGCTTGGTTTGGCCGATACGCTGTTGTTATTTGATATTTATTCAGCAGGTGAGCCGATGATGGAAGGGATCAATAGTACGGCTCTAGCGAAAGCCGTGGAGGAACGTCAAGGCCGTGAAGTCTTGCTTGTGAACGAAGAAAGTATGCGTGCGCGTTTAGACCAAATTGTGCAGGAAGGTGATGTGGTTTTATTACAAGGTGCAGGCAATATTGGCCAAATCGCCCTACATCTCGTAGAAAAAACAGGCGTAATAGGATGAGCTTGCTTCGTGAAGTGCAATTGATTGGAGGTATTTGATGGCGCGTTTAAAATTAATCTTGCTGTATGGTGGCCCATCAGGCGAGCATGAAATCTCGTTACAGTCCGCTGCTTCGGTTTTGGCTGCTTTGGATGCAGGGAAGTATGATGTTATTGCTATAGGTATGGATAAACAGGGCTGCTTTTATATTAATAATACAGATATGCTGCGACGTGAGCATCGGGCGGCTTTGCCTGTTGCTCTGCCTGATGCTGAGCCCCTGTCAAGCCTGATGGTGAATGGCAAATTAGCGGTTGAGGCTGAACTTGTGTTTCCTGTGATGCATGGTCCACTCTGTGAAGACGGTGCGTTACAAGGTTTATTAAATTTAACCGGTGTTGCCTATGTCGGCTGTGACGTTTTATCTGCCGCCGTCAGTATGGATAAAGACATTGCGCGGCAACTGGTGGGGCATTTAGAAGGCATTCATGCGGTGCCTTATCATCGTTTGCCGTACACGGAGTCAGCGCTGCTTGATAGCCGTCGGTGCGAAGCTGCGGTAGCTGAGCTCGGTTGGCCTGTGTTTGTCAAACCGTGTTCGCTAGGTTCAAGCGTGGGTATTCATCGTGCCGATTCGATGGAGCAAGTATTGGCAGCGGTGCGTGATGCCCGGCGTTACGATACAACGGTGCTCATCGAAGCATATATTGCGGGTCGTGAAATTGAGGTCGGTGTGTTAGAGCATGATGCATGTGAAGGCTTACCCGATGTGACGCTTCCTGGTGAAATCAAAGTAGAACATGCCGATGGGTTTTATTCGTATGCTGCAAAATATCTGGAGTCCAACGATAACAAAAGTTGTATTCCGGCTGAACTTGATGCTGATGCGATAAAACATGTTCAAATGGCCGCAGCAGAAATTTTTATGCGGCTTCGATGCCGAGGGCTTGCTCGTGTTGACTTTTTTGTACAAAAAGGTACAAATAAAATTTATTTCAATGAAATCAACACCATGCCAGGTTTCACATCGATCAGTATGTTTCCAAAATTATGGGAAGCGAGTGGTTTAGGTTATTCAGCTTTACTGGATAGGGTGATCGCTTTGGCGAAGATGCGACAGCGTAGTCGAGAAAAGCTTGTGACGGATTATTCCGGCGCACGCGATCATGCGCTGGTTTAGCGCAGGGCAACTTCCGTTTTCCACACGTTTGGCGTGCTTGATTGTTTGCGCCTGTTTATTGGCGGGACGCTTGGTTTATGTGGGTGTTGCCGATGCAGCCCGTTTTCCTGTGCAAACTGTTCAAATTGAAGCAACATATGAACATATTACGCGAGAAACACTCGAGGCGATTTTATCTCCTCATTTAAAGCAAAGTTTTTTGTTATTATCAACACAACAATTAAAAAAAGAATTGCTTGCGCTTGATTGGTGTAAGAGCGTAAATGTCAGACGATCATGGCCTGGTATACTCAAAGTGACGTTGAATGAGCACCAACCGATGGCCGTATGGAACCATACGTACATCACCTCTGATGGTATTTTATTTAACCAGGGGAAGGTCATGGAAGGTGAATATTCGGGGACTTATTTGTATGGTCCAAAAGAACAACAACATGAAGTCTTACAAACGTATGAAAAATTGAGTAAGCTATTGCTAAAGTATGGCTTAAATATAGCCTCGTTAGCGTTGCGTAATAATCAAGCCTGGGAGCTTGAGCTAACCAATGGTGTGACGTTACGCCTCGGAAAGCAGGATTTAGAGCGACGTTTACAGCGCTTTTGTCGAGCTTATCCGGCCGTTTTTGGCGATAAACCGGAACTGTTGTCGAGTGTTGATTTACGCTATGCACGCGGGATGGCGGTGCAATGGAAGCAACAAACGGGAAAATAATGGCTAAAAAAATAGAAAAAAACATTATTACGGCGCTCGATATAGGCACTTCAAAAATTGTTGTGCTGATTGGCGAGGTAACACCTGCGGGTACCCTTGAGGTAATTGGAGCGGGTCGTCATCCATCCTATGGGTTAAAACGTGGTGCGGTTGTCGATATTGAGGCGACGGTTAATTCGATTCAGCGCGCGGTACAAGAAGCTGAGTTAATGGCAGGGTGTGAAGTCCACTCGGTGTATACCGGGATTGCGGGCAGTCATATCAAAAGTCTAAATTCGCACGGGATTGTTGCTATTCGCGATCAAGAGGTGTCGCGTGCCGATGTGGAGCGTGTGCTTGATGCGGCGAAAGCCGTTCCCATTCCGGCCGATCAAAAAATTCTGCATGTGTTGCCGCAAGAATTTATTATTGATGGGCAAGGTAATATCCGCGAGCCGATTGGTATGGCCGGAGTGCGCTTAGAAGCGCGGGTGCATATTGTGACTGGAGCGGTAAGTGCTGCTCAAAATATTATTAAATGCATTCGGCGATGCGGGCTTGAAGTTCATGATATTAGCCTAGAGCAGCTCGCCTCAAGTCATGCGGTGCTTACGGATGATGAAAAAGAATTGGGTGTATGCTTAGTTGATATTGGTGGCGGCACGACCGATGTGGCTGTTTTTTCACATGGTGCAATTCAAGCAACCGCGGTCATTCCGATTGCCGGCGACCAAGTCACCAATGATATTGCTATGGCGCTCAGAACGCCGACCAAAGCGGCTGAGGCCATGAAGCTTGAACACGGTTGTGTGATGCCCGAACTTGCAAATCCAGGCCTGATGCTCGAGGTGCTCAGTGTGAATGAGCGGCCGGGTCGAAAAATTTCAACACAAGCTTTAGCTGAAGTGGTGTCTGCGCGTTATGAAGAATTATTTGCGCTTGTTCGACATGAGTTGCATGCCAGTGGCTTTCATGAGTTGATTGCGGCCGGTATGGTGATAACTGGAGGCGCTTCGAATGTGCATGGGGCGATTGATCTTGCTGAAATATGTTTTGAAATGCCGGTTCGACAAGGCCTTGTGCCTGAGTTAACGGGCTTATCCGAGGACATGATGGATCCAAGTTGGGCAACAGGCGTTGGCTTATTATTGCATGGGTTTCAACAACAACACGAAGCTGGGTATAATGGGTATACGCTACGTGATTCAGCAAGCGGCGTTTGGACGAAAATGAGACAATGGTTTAGAGGCAATTTCTAAACTTAAATTTTTTGCACGGGGTGAAAGGCATGAGTGAGCAAATGGGTAGCCAGCAAGATAATGCTGTCATCAAAGTTGTCGGTGTTGGTGGTGGTGGTGGAAATGCCGTTGAGCATATGTTAGCGGAGCGTATCGAGGGGGTTAAATTTATTTGTGCGAACACCGATGCTCAAGCACTCCGTAATTCCAAAGCTGAAATTCAAATGCAGCTCGGCGATGAGTTGACTAAAGGGTTGGGCGCCGGCGCTAATCCACAAATTGGTCAAGATGCGGCTGAAGAAGATCGTGAATACATCAAAGAAGTGCTGCAAGGTGCTGATATGGTGTTTATTACTGCTGGCATGGGCGGTGGTACAGGAACTGGAGCAGCTCCCGTTTTTGCTGAAGTTGCAAAAAGTTTAGGTATTTTGACCGTAGCTGTGGTCACGAAGCCTTTTTCTTTTGAAGGTAAGCAACGTACGCTGGCTGCTGAAGAAGGTATGCGTCGTTTGGCAGAGCACGTTGATTCATTGATTACGATTCCGAATAATAAATTACTGAGTGTGTTAGGCAAAAACATTACGTTACTGAATGCGTTCAAAGCCGCCAACAATGTGTTGCTTGGCGCGGTGAAAGGCATTGCAGATTTAATTACCCGCCCGGGTTTAATCAATGTCGATTTTGCCGATGTTCGCACCGTGATGTCTGAAATGGGTATGGCGATGATGGGTACGGGCTGCGCTAGTGGCGAACAGCGTGCACGTCAGGCAGCGGAAGCGGCGATTGCATCGCCTTTACTTGAAGACGTTAACTTTTCTGGAGCGCGTGGTATTTTAGTGAATATTACGGCCGGATTAGATATGTCCATCGGTGAGTTTGAAGAAGTCGGTGATGTTGTTAAAGAGTTTATTTCGGATGATGCAACCGTGGTTGTAGGCACGGTGATTGATCCAGATATGACGGATGAGATGCGTGTCACGGTGATTGTGACGGGCTTAGGCCGTGAAGAAAAAAGTGCGCCGCAGGTGGCCAAAATCCCTGAGCGTGCACCGCTATTTGAAGCCCGACGTCGTGATGGTAGCTTGGACTATCAGCAATTAGAGCGTCCAGCCGTTGCGCGTAAGCATGTTGTAAGCCCTACGTTATCGGCAGCGCCATCCAAGAAAAATGATCCAGCTCCAGATGTGGATTACTTGGACATTCCGGCTTTTCTGAGGCGACATGAGCATGAAGAAGCTTGATTTAGGTGTCATGACATTGTAATATTTTATTGAGGGGCAGGTGCTCCCCTAAAAGTCTTAGACTAATCAATGGTTTGTTGTTAGAATCATTCCGATTTATGTGTCAGCCTATAGGGGAAGCAACAAGGTGAGCAGCACAGTGATTAAACAAAGAACACCAAAGGCGGTTATTCAAGCTACCGGCGTTGGTTTGCACTCAGGGGATAAAATATTACTGACGCTGCGACCCGCACCCATTAATACAGGCATTGTGTTTAGACGTACCGATCTCGATCCGGTTCCTGAAATTCCAGCCTCGTATGAACACGTTAGTGATACCACACTTTGTACATCCATTGAGCATAACGGCGTTCGTGTTGCGACGGTCGAACATTTGATGTCGGCCTTAGCTGGGTTGGGTATAGATAATGCCTACGTTGACATCGACGGGCCAGAAGTGCCCATTATGGATGGAAGTGCCGCACCCTTTGTTTTTTTGATTCAATCTGCAGGTATTTGCGAGCAAAATGCATCTAAACGTTTTATTCGCATTAAAAAGCCCGTGCGTGTTGAAGAGGACGGCAAGTATGTCCAATTCTTACCCCACAAAGGCTACCGTGTTTCGTTCACCATTGATTTTGAGCACCCCGTATTTAACGATAAACCTCAAACTGCGGCGTATGATCTCTCTGCCACGTCTTATCTGAAAGAAGTATGCCGCGCACGCACCTTTGGTTTTTTGTCTGATTATGAAAAACTTCGAGAAGCCAATTTAGCAAAAGGCGGGAGCCTTGATAATGCCATTGTCGTGGATGATTATCGTATTTTAAACGACGATGGTCTTCGTTTTGAGGATGAGTTTGTTAAGCATAAAATTTTGGATGCGATCGGGGATTTATATTTGCTCGGTTCGAGTCTGATAGGAGCCTTTGAAGGTTATCGCTCAGGTCATGCGCTTAATAATAAACTTTTACGTACCTTGGTGGCTCAAAAAGACGCGTGGGAATATGTTTACCCCGAGGCAAAAGATTATCCTTTACCTGATTTAGTCTTGGCCGAAGCCTGATGTTTGCACAGCCGCTCTAGCGCCTCTTTGAGCGGCGGGTAGCTGCAATGCGCAGCACTTTCATGAATATTGCGCTTGGCGTTATTGGAAATATAAGCATCTCGAGGCTTCTTTTTAGGTGGCTTGGCGGCTGGAGTTGCTGGCAATAAGTTAATACGAATCGATGTCAGTTGATGCAAACCTTCTTGTCGTAGTTTATCGCGCAAGTTGGGTAGCTCAAAACGTAGCTGTGCAGCCCACACAGGATCGTCTACTGCTAAGACTAAGCAACCGCTCGTAAAACGACTGACGGTACATGGCACAGAAGCATCAGCATGATTTTTTTTAAGATGGCGTTGAACCAAACGCGTAAGCTCGTCTAATTGCGATGCTTGCTTATAAATTGAAGCAAGCGGCGTATTAAAGCATTGGGTTATTTTTCGCATGATGTTTGTTTGTTCGTGTTCAATATGCTTTAGTATACACAGGTGCAGCATAAAATTGGAGAATTGAATGATGAGCAAGCAACGTGTGATCTATCAGGCTCGTTTGCATTGGGTTATATTTGTTTGGCCGGCTGTGTTGTTATTGTTTGGGTTATGGCTTAGCTTTTCAGTTCCTTCGTTTCGCGAAGTAGGGCTCATGACCGTGTTGATTTCTTTCGCTTGGGGAATATTAATGTGGTTGACCTATCAGTTTTCATCCCTGACCATCAAAGAAAAGCAGGTGATTTTACGAAGCGGTATTTTAGTGCGCCAAACCATTGATATTCCGTTGACAAAAATAGAAAGCATTGATATTCGTCAATCGATTATTGGTAGTTTATTTCGCTACGGTACGTTGCTGATAACAGGCACCGGTGGTACGCGACAATGGATGGGATTTCTTGCCAAACCATTGACCTGCCGCAGGCATATTGAGCAGCTGATGCATGAATAAAGCCGCATCAGCAAATGAAATAAGCTATCTTAAGTAAACTCATCATCAAGAGAGAAACACGTATGTCACGATATCTTGACCCCAAGGCCGATGTGGTCTTTAAAAAAATCTTTGGCGACCACCCGAAGCTTTTAATG
>JAACPN010000037.1 GCA_009995425.1 Legionella sp.
CTGAAGCGGGTGATAAAGCGGGTTTTTGTTTTTTAAGCGAAGATACTCTGGGGCATCACAACGCATCGAAAACGGTGTAGGATAAAGTTTCATCTTCATAATGCTAAGGACGAGCATGCCAAAACAACATCCTGTAGAACTTGATGTGAAGCGCTTAAGTGTCGCTTTAGAAACTAAGCATGCGTCGATTGTAGCGGTCGATGACATTGATTTTTTTCTTGAAGCCGGAGAAACGGTCGCTTTAGTCGGTGAGTCCGGGTGTGGTAAATCACTCACGGCTTCAGCCCTCATGCGTCTTTTACCTGTCTATGCGCGTTACGGTCAATTAAGCGAGGTCGTTTGGTCAGGCACCGATGTATTGACCCTTTCTGAAGCGATTATGCGGCGTTTTCGTGGTAAGCGTTTGGCCATGATTTTTCAAGATCCGATGACCTCATTAAATCCCGTACTCACGATAGGTGAGCAATTAGCCGAAGCGGTAGGGCATCGGCATATTTTAGCGGGTGCTCATCGGCGTCAGCAGATGGCCGAGTTGCTGCGTGAAGTTGAAATTCAAGAACCGGAGCAACGTCTTAAACAATACCCTCATCAATTATCCGGTGGACAAAAACAGCGCGTGGTGATTGCTATGGCGTTGGCTGGGCAACCGGATGTACTCATTGCCGATGAGCCGACCACTGCGCTTGATGTGACTACGCAAGCACAAATTTTAGCGCTTTTAAAACGCATTCAAAAGCAGCGCAACATGAGTTTATTGCTGATCACGCACGATTTGAGCTTGGTTCAAGCCGTGGCTTGTCGCGTGTATGTGATGTATGCCGGTCAAATTGTGGAGTCGGCGCGAGCGTCTGATTTTTTTAGGCAACCGTTGCATCCGTATACCCAGCATTTACTGGCGGCATTGCCTCATTTTGATAAACGTTCAGAGCGTTTAAGTGCGATTTCGGGCCGGGTGCCTTCGCCTGATGATAGGCCGAGTGGTTGCCGGTTTCATCCTCGTTGTACGCATGCGTTTTCGTCTTGCACCGAACAAGAGCCTGTATTGCAGGTTGTGAAGAAAGCAGAGCAAGCATCACGTACGGTACGTTGTCATTTATATCCTGAGCATCAGTCACCTCCTGCTTTACTTCATACTGAAGAGGGTTGGAAGGACAAAAAAGAGGCAGGTCCTGTTTTATTTTCAGTCCGTGATTTAGGTGTGTATTTTCCGGTGAAGCGTGGTTTTTTAGGGCGGCCGGCTCAAGTTCATAAAGCCGTGGATGGTTTGTCGTTTGATTTAAAGCAGCGGCAAACGTTGGCGTTGGTCGGCGAGTCTGGCTCGGGCAAGAGTACGGTATGTCGTGTGTTGCTTGGCTTGCAACAAATCACCTGCGGTGAGGTGATGTTTCGGGATAAGCCCGTGGGTGAGTTGCGAGGGCGTGCACTCAAGCAATTTCGACAACAGGTTCAAATTATTTTTCAAGATCCGTATTCATCGATGAATCCTCGCATGACAGTCGGGCAAATTTTGGCCGAGGGCATGGAGGTTCAACATCAGAAACCCGCGTGGATAAAGCAACGTCAGTACGAGCTGCTTGACCAGGTTAATTTACCGATCGGTAGTCTGAATCGCTATCCGCATCAGTTTTCAGGTGGGCAGCGTCAGCGGTTGTGTATTGCACGTGCCTTGGCTTGTTCACCCAACGTGTTGATTTGTGATGAGCCCACGAGTGCGCTCGATGTTTCTGTGCAAGCCCAAGTGCTTAATTTACTCAAAGATTTACAGCAAGAGCTGAATCTTACGTATTTGTTTGTGACGCACAATATGGCGGTGGTGTCCTATATAGCCGATGATGTCTTGGTGATGCGTGATGGTCGTATGGTCGAGCACGGTACGTGCGAACAATTGTTGCGTGCCCCCGCCCATGCGTACACGCGGCAGTTGTTGGCGGGGGTGAGTGCTATGGAGCCTGTTAAGAACAGTGCTTAACAAGAAAATCCTGAATATCATCGACAGGAATAGGCTTTGCCTCAGCATCACGGCGTGCTTTGTATTCCATGGTACCTTCATCGAGTCCTCGTTCACCCACGATGACGCGATGTGGGATGCCTAAGAGGTCGTGATCGGCAAATAAAACGCCAGGACGTTCTTTTCTGTCATCTAGAAGCACATCAAAGCCTTGGGCTAATAAAGCCTGATAAAGGCTTTCAGCAGCTTCTTGTACACGTTCCGAGCGGTGGCCGTTAATTGGGATAATACCGATTTGGAACGGCGCCAAAGCTTCAGGTAGACACATGCCCCGTTCGTCATGGTGTTGCTCAATGGCGGCGGCCACCATACGCGAAATGCCAATACCGTAACAACCCATCATCAAGGTTTGTGCTTTTCCGTTGGCATTCAGCACCGTCGCTTTCATGATGTCTGCATATTTTGAGCCAAGTTGGAAAATATGACCCACCTCAATCCCGCGACACATCTGTAACTTGCCTTGACCATCAGGGCTTGGATCGCCGGCTTTCACTTCACGTAAATCAAAGCATTCAGGAGCTGTCACGTCGCGATCCCACACTACATCAACATAATGCGCATCGGCTGTATTGGCGCCACAAACAAAGGGATTTAAACCACGGGCATGGTGGTCAACAATCACGGGGATATCAAGACCCACAGGGCCAAGGGAGCCAAATGGTATGTTAAGTGCTTCAGCCACACGCGCTTCATCGGCAAATTGTATCGGAGATTTAACCCAAGGATGTTTGGCGGCACGTGTTACGTTGAGGGTATCATCGCCACGCAAAACCAAGGCAATCAGAGGAGCTTCTTCGCGGGCGCCTTCAACGACCAATGTTTTGACCGTATCTTGGGGTGTGATATTAAGAAATGTAGCAACGTCTGCAATGGTTTTGATATCAGGTGTTTCAACACGTGTCATGGGTTTGCTTGACGGCTGTTCAGCAATAGCCGGTATGAGGCTCGTCGCCTGTTCGATATTCGCCGCATAATCACTGCCATCACTGTAGACCAGGCAGTCTTCACCGGCGTCGGCTAGTACTTGAAACTCATGAGACACGGCACCACCAATCGCCCCGGTGTCGGCTTCAACGGCTCGATATTTAAAACCGAGTCGATCAAAAATACGGCTGTACGCTTCATACATGGTTTGATAGGTGCGTTCGAGGCACGCGGTATCCATATGAAACGAATAGGCATCTTTCATTAAGAATTCACGTGAGCGCATCACCCCAAAACGAGGCCGAATTTCATCTCGAAATTTGGTTTGAATTTGATACACATTGAGTGGCAGTTGTTTATACGATTGCAGTTCACGACGCATCAGATCGGTGATCACTTCTTCGTGCGTTGGACCAAAGCAATAGTCTCGACCGTTATTATCGGTGATACGTAGCAACTGCCCACCAAACGTATCCCAGCGCTCGGTTTCTTGCCAAAGTTCAGCCGGTTGTACCGCGGGCATGAGAAGCTCAAGCGCGCCGATTTTGTTCAGTTCTTCACGTACGACCTGCTCTATTTTACGTAAAACTTTAAGACCTAACGGAAGCCAGGTATAAAGGCCGGAGCCGAGTGGACGAATAAACCCTGCGCGAAGCATGAGTTGATGCGACGGTGTTTCTGCTTCATGAGGTGATTCTTTGAGGGTTGAGATAAGCCAGGGTGAGGCACGCATGCTGAATCCTTGAAGTTTTAAATCGATGGTTGAATAAAATAAGAATCGTATCAGGTCTGAGTGATTTCGACCAGGTTAAACCTGGGATTTTGTTCTATACTAAAACAGAGTGGATTCTCTACAGGTGAATAGTGTGAGTGAGTTGAGTCAAATACAGCAAGCGATTCATCGTCTTAATGAGCATGAAAAAAGACTGGAGACGTTACTGAGCGCGATGAATGCATCGGCAAGTTCAGATAATCTTCGTGTTGATATGATTAAAGCAGCAGAGAAAATCTTAGGGCGGTCGAAGCATCGATCTTCGTTTAAAATCAAGGATTATGAGCAGGTAAGTCAACTTTATGTGCTTGTGCAGCGGGTGCTCGAACAAACCAATGTCACCCCTTTGAATGAAGCTTCCTTGAAGGAGCTAGATGCAAGCTTGAAACAGCTCTATCAACTCCTGGAGGAGCTTCCAAATGAGCGCTCACTTAAAAATAAAGTTATACGGTTCATATTAACGACCATTGCAGCACTTGCGGTGGCTGCTTTATTAACCGTGCCGTGGTTTAATGCAATATTTGTGGTTGCGAGCGTGGCTGTTGTGCTGAGCAGTCTTAAAATAGGCGCTTCTTTAGGCATGTACGGGCCTCTTATCATAAAAATACTCACCTCTTCTTTACCTGGCAGCGATGACGTTATGACGGGGCCCAATCTATTTGATCAAGCAGATGCATTTGCTAAAAAAGGACAAACATTTTTTGAAGAACATAAGAAAAAACTTCAAGAGGAGCAGGATAAAAACGAGGATAGATCTCATCCTGAATGTCATATTAAGCCAGGCGATTCATAATTTATCCGTATGGTTTTATTAATCTACAAGATCATCGAGGTGTTGGATTAAGGCGTTGTTGGGCTTTTTGTCTAGCGCAGCTACGCGCTCACTTAAGCTTTTAAATAGGACTTTACCCGTGGCTACATCATATATTGCACCGACCATGCCGAGGTCACTGTTTTCCACTTGTTTTCGTAAAATAGGGCTACCTTCATAAATGCCTTGCAACGTATTGGCAATATTAAGTTCGGTCACATGCTCGACGAAGGTCTCGTTGGTGCTTGTTCGGTTGGATGTTGTGCTGGTCTCAGCATGAATGGCAGGCTTGATTTTTGTGAGTAATTGCGTGATATGCCCTTTTTTGACATCATCGCAGGCCGCGGCAATTGCGCCACATCGGGTGTGTCCGAGGACAACCAGGAGTTTGACACCCAGCACATGACAAGCATATTCGATGCTTGCTAACACATCATTATTGACGACGTTCCCTGCTATACGCACACAGAATAAATCACCAAAGCTCATGTCAAACACGGTTTCAACCGGAACGCGAGAATCGATACAACCCAGCACAATGGCAATCGGGTGTTGTGTGGCTGAAGTATGTTTAATGTCAATGTTGAGGCTACGATAAATACGTGTATCTTGAAGAAAACGCTGGTTGCCTTCACATAAAATATTCAAGACTTGTTTTGGGGAAAGCGAAGCCTGAACATCATAGGTGGTGACATTAATAAAATTGATATGATCGTGAATGGTATACTCAGATTTAAAGCCAATGAGGTTCAGTGAAATATTTTTTTGAGGGGCATGTTCACGCTGGAATTCTTTGAGAAGCTGAACGATTTCTTTATCAATGTATGTAGAATAACGCGCGTCGATGATGAGTTGTGAATTTTTAGGAATGCTATCAAGCTCTTCCACCAGCGATGCTTTATTTAAAAATGTCGTTTGCTGGGGAAGTATTAAGCGTTGTGTCACACCGTTGGGATAAAATTCTTTGATAATATCAAACCGCACTTGGCTGTTTGATTTCAAGATAAAAAATAAGCTGGTCATGAGGCCAATAAGAATACCCGTGAGTAAATTAAGTGTCACAATACCGATGATGGTCACTAAAAAAGGAATAAAACGATCGGGGCCTTGCTTGTAGATGGTTTTATAAATGCTTGGGCTTGTGAGTTGATACCCAGTATAAATAAGAATTGCTGCAAGTGAGCACAGGGGTATTTTGTTCAATAATGTAGGAATCAACATGATGGCGATTAGAATAAATATGCCATGCAATATCGTCGATAGTTTTGTTTTCGCCCCAGCTTGAAGATTAATCGAAGTACGAACGATAACCGAGGTGATGGGGATGCCGCCGAGAAGACCTGCTATTAGGTTACCAAAACCTTGCGCAAGTAATTCACGGTCTTTTGAGCAGCGACGACGTTTTTTATCGAGTTTTTCACCGGCTTTAATATTAAGCAAGCTCTCAAGCGAAGCGACAATCGCAAGAATACCCGCATAAACATAAACATGAGGGTTTGACCATGCGGACCAGTTGGGAAACGTGAGTTGATCAAACCAATCGATCATCCCATGTTTGTGGGGAATATTGACGAGTTGCAGGTTATGCTGCGCAAAATAAGAATGCGTTAAGATGAAAAATTCGTTCGCTGCGATACCAAAGATGACCACGATGATGGCGCCCGGAATAGGTTTGAGCCAAGCAATACCTGTCTTATCAAAGAAAATGAGCATGCCAAGGGAGAGGATTGATAAAATTAGAGCACCACGGTTAATGTGATATGAAATGTCAAGCAGTGGTTGCACATGCAAACCTTGGGCGGCATCGAGTAAATGCATTTTGAGCTCAGCTGTGCTGGATGATAGCGTGAAAGCCAGTGGAAGTTGTTTAAAAATTAGCAAAATACCAATAGCGCTTAGCAGACCGTAAATAATATTTGAGGGAACATATTCAGCAAAAAAACCGGCGCGTAACGCGCCGGTCATGATTTGTAGCAAGCCGGCAAGAAACAGCGCCAGCAAAAACGTATTAAAATCGCCTAGCTGTCCTATGGCCGTCAAGACAACCGCAGCCATACCGGCGGCAGGGCCACTGACGCTGATATGCGAGGCACTTAAGCTCCCGACAACAATACCGCCGATGATTCCGCTGATGATGCCGGAGAGAAGGGGCGCTCCGGAGGCAAGCGCAATACCTAGACACAAAGGAATCGCTACGAGAAACACAACCACGGAAGCAATCATATCAAA
Source organism: Legionella sp. (assembly GCA_009995425.1). GTDB lineage: Bacteria > Pseudomonadota > Gammaproteobacteria > Legionellales > Legionellaceae > JAALKW01. The sequence goes on from JAACPN010000037.1 coordinate 6,745, forward strand.
GCGAAGCTGTCGCTTTCGATAAACGTGAAATTGCCGAGCGAAGGTGTTTAAGCTATTCATCATGTTATGGGTGCTCCGAGGGTATGAGTTGATGCTCTAAATTTTCAAAATCCCATAAATTCTTATCCATGAGCTGGCTTGGTTTGATGGCTTGTAAGGCATGCAACAGATTGCTTGGGATTTTAGGATTTTCTTGGGTGAGTTCGTTGATCAAATTTCCCACTTTTTTACGTACGAGATTGTCTTGTGAACCGCATAACGTACAAGGAATAATAGGAAAGTCTCGTTCTTTGGCATATTCAATAATTTCGTCTTCATGGGCATAGCATAGGGGGCGAATGACCATATGCTTTTTGTTATCACTTAAGAGCTTAGGTGGCATAGAGCGCACTTCGCCATTATAAAGCATCGACATCAAGAGCGTGCGAATCAAATCATCTCGATGGTGCCCCAGCGCTATTTTTGTGAAACCATGCTCTTCGGCATAGCGATAAATAATGCCACGACGCAGGCGCGAACATAAGGAGCAATAGGTTTTTCCTTCAGGAATTTTTTCTTTCACAATGCTGTAAGTATCACGCGTCAGAATCACATGAGGAATATCCCGGTCATCAAGCCAGCCTCGTAGTTTGCTATCATCCCAGCCGGGTTGGGCTTGATCTAAGGTGAATGAAAATAATTCAAAATTTATTTCAGCCCGTCGGCGGAGGCGGTCGAGGAGGGTCAGCAAGGTAAACGAGTCTTTACCGCCTGAGAGGCAAACCATCACCCGATCGTTCGCTTGAATCATGTTGTAATCGGCAATGGCTTTGCCGGTGTGGTGTAAGAGTTTTTTTTCGATACTGGATGAAATATAAGTCATATATGCGGTCCACAATATGTTATAACAAAATAACAGCCACTTACCGTGCTGCATTCAGTTGGGGTGGGTGGCTATTGATTCGTTCCGTGGATAGCCAACTGTTTACTTCTTCAAGATCGGTGACGTTGAGTGTTCCGGCCAGGTATTTAAGTCTAAGCATGAATTTAATGAGGCCGTATTGGTCCGATGCTAATTCTTTCTGCGCAAGAAATAAGCGTTCTTGCGCGCTGACAACGTCCACCATATTACGTGTTCCAACAAAAAAACCAGCTTCCGTACTCTCGAGTGAAGCGGTTCGTGTAAAAAGCGTTTTACGATCGGCTTTGACCTTAGCAATACCGTTATTGATGGTGTTAAAAGCAATGCGGCTATTGACGGTGACATCCCGGTAAGTTTGCTCGAGCGCTTGACTTGCCGATTGAAAATCAAATTGCGCTTGTTTGGTTTCAGCTAAAACTAAACCACCTTGAAGAATGGGATAGTCCATGGTGAGTGCGACGGATGAAATTTGCTGTGTTGCAGGAATAAAAAAGTTGGCGTCTTGTGATTGATTACGTGTGCGGATAAGGTTCGCTTTGATTGCAAAAATAGGCCAGTTTCCAGCGGATTTAACTTTGACTTTTTCTCGTTTTTCTTCCATCGCATATTTGGCAGCAAAGAGTTTGTAATTTTGCTTAAGTCCTGTTGCGACCCAATCATCGATGTTATCGGGCTCCGGCCGAATTAGCGGAATTTGATTATTTCTGAGGGGTGCAAGTGTGTCATAAATATGATTCGTCAGTTTGCGAAGCTCTTCTCCCGAATTGATGACAGCATTTTCGGCTTCAATCACTTGTGAAACGGCATAGTCATAAGCCGCTTGGGCATCGTATACCGAGGTGATGGCATCGAGGCCGACATTAAAACGTTGGGTTGCTTGATCAAACTGCCTTTTGTTGGCTCGCTTTTTGGCTTGCGTAAACGAGAGGAAATCGTAAGAAAAAAGCACATCAAGATAAGCCGAGGTTACACGTAAGAGCAAGTCTTGTGCTGCGTCGTTAAAGCGAGCATTGGCTGCCTTGACCGATGCTTTGGCTTGTTGTACTTCAGCCCAAGCCTTAAAGTTATAAATGGCTTGCGAGGCTGAAAATTGCCATTGCATGGTTTGATAGCTTTCATCGACAATAAAATTTTCACCATCAACAAGTGCGCCCGCATTGACGTTTTGTTGACTTGAGCTTGTGAGTGCATTCACGGTGAATTGAGGCAGTAAAGGTGCCCGTGCACGTGGGACATTTTGACTGTCCGACATAAATTCACTGTAAGCTTTTTTGAACATCGGATCGTTATCAAGCGCCTGAAGATAAACATCCAGAAGATCGGCGGCATGAAGCTGCGGTATGCAACCGAAGCTGATAAGTAAGATTGAGCTGAGCTGTTTTAGCTTCTTCATGCCGTGTGCTTCCTAAAAAGTAAATGTTTTAGGGGGAGAGGGGTTAATGAGTGCGGGCAATTCGGTTTCAAAAAGTACGTTTGTATGCCATTGCTCCTGATGATCAAGGTGATGAAGCTGGCCTTGCATGCACGGTTTGTCACCTACAATTGCAAACAATTTGCCACCGGGGAGCACTTGCAAACGATGCATGTCTTCGATTGCATGCAACGCTCCGGTATAAATAACGACATCAAAAGGGGCTTTATCAATCCAGCCTTGATACGCATTACCGGTATGCAGCGTGATATTATGGCATCGGTATTGCGCTAATTTTTGTCGTGCATTTTCTGTAAAGTCCGCGTAATAATCAATGCTGGTTACATGTTCACAGCGACGGCTGAGTAATGCAGTAAAAAAACCCGAACCTGTGCCAATTTCAAGAACATTTTCATGACCTTCAAGTGCTAGCGCTTGTAAAATGGTCGCTTCTTCAAGCGGTGTCATCATACACTCGTTATGGGGTAGCGGGAGTTGTAAATCACTGTAGGCATAGTTATGCAAACTTTCTGGAACAAACGCATCTCGTGGTAGCTCGTCATATAATGAGAGAATATTTCTGTTTAGAACCTCACCTGTTCTGAGCTGCTGCGTGATCATATTAATGCGGGCATGCTGATTATTCATATTACGACCTTTTTACGACCTTTTGAATGTGACGACTTAGGGTAAAACGTTGCAGAGATTTTAGCAAGAAGTCCTGGTATCTGCATCACTTAACTTAATGCTTAATGCAGAATCACGCCTTCATTCTGAATGGCTTGTACTAATACCTGATTCTTGATTGCTTGCAGATGCACAATATCCATCGAAAAAATAATAGGTAAATCATCGAGGGCGTTCCATAAACGTGCAAAGGTTTGGCTAGACATATCTGGCGCATCGATAGCGATATCAATATCAGAACCGGGTTGTTGATCACCACGTGCTCTTGAGCCATATAGAATGACATGTTTTACATCTGGAAAATGAAAGCATGTATCTAAAATTTGTTTCCATATAGCATTATTCACTCCAAAGCGCATTAGGTGAGCTCACGAAGTTTATCTTGAAGTGTGATAAACAAAAAAATGCCGGTATTTTTTAAGTAATCATAAATCGTTTCGGCTAATTGTTCATCATAAGTATGGGTTGTTAAATTACGGTTGAAATGTAACTCGCTCCATGCATTTGCATCTTGAATTAAATTTTGCTGATAGGCTACTTTGAGTGTTTCTTTAGGACTTAAAACGAGCATGTCTTGGGTGGCTAAATAAGCTTTTAATGCTTTCCACGACAGTTCATAGGTAAATTCAAAACGTTGAATCACGGCGTCTCGAATATACTCATTTTTAGGGATATTTAAAGATTTTTGAAGTTGGGCAAGTGCTTTTTCAAATTGTGCTTGTTTAAAGTGAAATGTTTCCATCGTCATGAAATTAACCTTTGCGCAAAGCTATATTTTATAGCTTAACACGACGGGTGGTTTTGTCACATGGGGGAGCTGTCGTCACGGGTGTTGATCCAGCATGATCGGCCAATTTGACGAACATCAAGTAAATTCATGCCCTTTTTTCATTAAATATGGTCTATAATCACCATTAAGCGAACTTATATAACATATGAAGCAAGACCCATGATTATTCCACTCACTGAACCCACATCAACACGTTACATTCACGTAACTACAACCAATCGCGTGCACCTGCTTGTGCCTTTTGTTGGCGGCCAGGACATCAGCACCGATAACACGTGTCGCTCAACGGCAGAGGTCGACGCATTTTTTGGTGGCGGTGGTGTCAGCGAATTAGAGTCTTACAAAAGCGTGCTGGAGTTTCATATCTCCCTGCTCGAAGCAGGCAATGCAAGACGCGCCATCAAGGAAGAACGTCTGGCTCAAATCAAGACCTACCTTGAAGCCCTCATCGGCATGCAAGCGGGCTATCGCGAGAGGGTCAATACGTTTCTTTCCAAACCCTCGAACTTATACAGCATACAATTACGACCACGCCATCAAGACCCCGTCAGTCACGTGGTGAACCCGGTGTTTACCATCAATCGAAGCAATCATGCGATAACAGGCGCGCCTTTATCGCCTTTGTATAATAAAATGCACGAGGTATTTCCGGGGCTTACCCTGGGAAAACCCGACCCACATAAAAAGCTCATAGAGGCTGTTTTAGCGGCTTTACCTGAGCATGAACGTACCCATGCCGTTCCTGATGAGGCATCGTTTGCGAGAATACAAGATGTGCTCACAAAGAAATATATTGCCGAGCTTCCAAAAGACATTGGTCTCACCGTGCAAAACGATTTTTTTAAAAGTGTTATGAGTGGGCATGATGGTAAGCAAACCGTCGATAAAGCGTATATCGATGGGTTGATGCGTTATGTAGGCAATGAAAAGCCAGAAGAGTATGCTGCAGCGCTGTTAGGACTTTGTGCGCCAAGCTTCGAGACCAGCCAAGAAGGGTCTCCCTTTTATCAAGTTAATAACGAGAGTCCTGACCAAGCCGAACGCTTGTCCATCATGACACAATTTTACTTAGCTATTTTAAATATTCATTGTCGCGCACAAGGCATC
>JAACPN010000038.1 GCA_009995425.1 Legionella sp.
TGGCTGAGGCCAAAGGAGCTTTGCGTGTCGAAAGCGTCGATAAAAAACAACGTAAACGAAAACCAGCTGCTCCGTTTATTACTTCAACACTTCAGCAAGAAGCCGCACGAAAATTAGGCTTCACAGCGCGTAAAACCATGACTGTAGCTCAGCAGCTCTATGAAGGGATTGATGTGGGCTCCTCAGGCACCGTCGGTTTGATTAGTTATATGCGTACTGACTCGGTTAATTTATCATCAGATGCACTCACAGAAATACGTGCTTATATTCAAGAGCGCTATGGCGATGAAAATTGTCCTAAAGATATACGGGTGTATAAAACCAAGTCTAAAAATGCTCAAGAGGCGCATGAAGCCATTCGTCCGACTGATATTCACCGTACACCTGATGCATTGCAAGCAGCCTTGACCCCCGATCAGTTTAAACTGTATGACCTAATTTGGAAGCGAACCATTGCATCTCAAATGGTTGATGCAGTACTCGATACCGTAGCGGTTGATTTTGTCTGTGGCGAAGGGCATCGCTTTCGTTCCAACGGTTCAACACTTGTTTTTCCTGGATTTCTTACGGTTTATGAAGAAGGGAAGGATGACGCCAAAGCGGATGATCAAGACGGTGATACAAAACTCCCGGCTTTTGACATTGGAGAATCGATTACGTTATTAGACATTCGACCTGATCAACACTTTACTGAGCCACCACCGCGTTACTCAGAGGCAAGCTTGGTTAAAGCGCTGGAAGAATTTGATATTGGACGACCTTCGACGTATGCTTCGATTATTCATACATTGCAGCAACGTGAATACGTGACGGTACTTAAAAAACGTTTTACGCCGACCGATGTCGGTCGTATTGTCAGTAATTTTTTGACAAAATATTTTACGCGTTATGTGGACTATCAGTTTACAGCTCAACTTGAAGATACGTTAGATGCCGTCGCTCGAGGTGAAAGCGAGTGGATCCCTGTGCTAGAAAATTTTTGGAAGCCTTTTGATGAGCAAATTCATACCATTGATGAGCAAGTTCAGCGAAAAGATGTCACGACAGAAGAAACCGATGATAAATGTCCTAAATGCGAAAAGCCTTTGGCTATTCGGTTAGGAAAGCGAGGTCGCTTTATCGGCTGCATCGGGTATCCTGATTGTGACTACACGCAAGATATGAAAGGCGGTGAAACGTCATCGGAACCTGAAGTTGTAGAAGGGCGTGTTTGCCCTCAATGTGCCAGCCCACTTCATATTAAAACCGGTCGATACGGTCGTTTTATTGGTTGCGGCGGCTACCCTAATTGTAAGTTTATTGAGCCATTAGAAAAGCCGGCAGATACAGGTGTATTATGCCCTAAATGTGATGCATCGACCTTACTTAAACGCAAATCACGACGTGGCAAAGTGTTTTACTCATGTGCTGGCTATCCTAAATGTGATTATGCTTTATGGAATGAGCCGATTGACAAGCCTTGCCCTAAGTGTGCATGGCCTTTGCTTACCATGAAAGAAACTAAGCGTTCGGGCAAGCAAATTCTTTGCCCTAAAGAAGGCTGTGATTTTATTGAAAAAGTGGAAGAATAAAACGATGTATACCCGACGTATGTTAAAATCTAAAATTCACCGTGCGCGTGTAACCCATGCTGATTTAAATTATGAAGGCAGCATAACACTATCACCCGAACTACTGGATGCCGCTGATTTATTACCTAATGAAGCGGTTCATATCTGGAATATAACCGCGGGAACGCGTTTTGAGACCTATACGATTGAAGGAAAACCTGGCTCAAGTGCTGTATGCGTCAACGGTGCAGCAGCACGTTTGGTTGCGCCAGGAGATTTAATTATTATCGCGTCGTTCATCGATATACCGAACCATGCGTGCCGTAGCTTTAAACAAAGCATTGTGTTTGTCGATGAACATAATCAAATCAAAGCCATGCGTCCAGAAGTTGCTGCGGATTTAGAATGCGTTAATTAAAACTTAATCAACAGGCTTTCTTTGGCATGCCTTGTGCGAACTGTTTTTTTTATCAGAAACATCCACAGGGTTTTCTTGTCCCCAGTGAACCCAGCGGTTTTTGGGGGCTGCAATAATTTGATGCGAAGAGAGCTCATCGAGTCTGTCGTTAAAGCAGCCGGTAAGAGCAAATCCACTAAATAAAAGTATCATCCATTTCATATTGCGTCCTTTTTACATCGTCATGAAACCACTGGAAAAATTCTAAAGGATTTAAAGCGGCTTTACCAATTCTAATCTTGTGTTTTTCAAGATATTTTCTCTATACTATGGATAATCTTAAGCTAAAGGACGATAAGCATGGATGATTTGTTATATCTTGACCGTCAATTACACGATGATGAACGTATGATTCGCGACAGCGTTGCGCGATTTGTCAGCCATGATGTTATTCCTAAAATGCCAGAAGCGTTTGAAAAGGCTATTTTCCCCCAAGATTTGATTAAAAAAACAGCTGAGCTGGGCCTCTTAGGCTTGACTTTACCGGCTCAATACGGTGGCTCAGAAGCATCTTATGTCACCTATGGTTTAGTATGCCAAGAATTAGAACGAGGCGATAGCGGCTTGAGGAGTTTTGTCTCGGTTCAAAGTTCATTATGCATGTATCCTATCTATCGCTACGGAAGTGAAGAGCAAAAAATGCGCTTCTTACCCAAAATGGCCAAAGGCGAGCTTATTGGTTGTTTTGGTTTAACTGAGCCCAATGCCGGTTCAGATCCGGCGGGTATGTATACATACGCAAAAAAAGTAAAAGGTGGCTATTGCCTTAATGGTTCAAAAATATGGATAACTAACGGGAATATAGCTGATGTTGCCGTTGTTTGGGCAAAAACAGATGAAGGCATACGAGGTTTTTTAGTTGAAAAAGAGTTTAAAGGCTTCGCGCGTAAAGAAATGACCTTAAAAATGTCATTACGTGCTTCGCTTACGGGTGAATTATTTTTTGATGATGTTTTTATTCCAGAAGAAAATTTATTACCTGGTAGCAAGCGCGGCTTAGGGGCTGCACTCAGTTGCTTAAGTCAAGCGCGTTACGGCATTGCTTGGGGTGCTATGGGTGCTGCCAAGGCGTGTTTTGATTTAACCCGTGATTATTTACTCGAACGCAAGCAATTTAATAAACCACTGGCTAGTTTTCAATTAATACAAAAAGATTTAAGTTTGATGTATACCGAAATCATGAAAGCCGATTGTATGAATCTTCACGTAGGGCGATTAAAAGAACAAGAGCAAGAAAATCCAGCCATGATTTCGTTAATTAAAGGCAATGCATGTCGTGAAGCACTTAAAATTGCACGGATGTGTCGGAATTTATTAGGTGCCAACGGTATTAGCTTGGAATACCATGTGATTCGTCATATGTTAAACCTTGAGTCGGTGTTTACCTATGAGGGAACGGATAATGTGCATTTATTAACGTTGGGTCGTCATATCACAGGAATAAATGCATTTAGCTCTTGATTATCTTTGGGTGAAAACGGTATGATGCACGAAAGTCGGGGCGTGGCGCAGCTTGGTAGCGCACTAGCATGGGGTGCTAGGGGTCGAAGGTTCAAATCCTTCCGTCCCGACCATAAAAAACCTCAGTAAATCAATGGGTTACATCTACAAAGAAAAGCGTTTTTATTGTCAGGGTTAATTATAGGTACACTTATAGGTACACTTTTTTAAAAAATAGTTATCAATGAAACTTAAAGGCACTATTTCAAAGATATTTTTGCTTACTAAAAAAGAGTAAAAAAAAGCAGGCTTATGCCTGCTCATTAATAAAAAGCGTTCAAGGATTAACACGTTTCTTTTTTTCCATGAATGACGGTTTGATCTATCCAAGAATCAATTTCATCACTATGCCAGGCTAACGTTGTACCGTTTAATTTTACAGGTTGAGGAAACTTGCCTGTTAGCCACCAGCGGCGCAGAGTCACCCTGTTTCTACCGATCATTTTTTCAAGATCAGGTATGAATAAAACTTTTTGAGAAATTCGCTGTTGCATTCCTTCAATCATGATGCGCTCCTTTTTAATAACGTTTATTTGATTTAGGGTGTTGGCTTGATTTGTGAAAATAATTTATCCAGTAAGAGAGCAGGTCTCTTGGTTCATATTGATCTCAAGAACAATCTGATACAGCTTCATAAGTTCAACTTCCGACCTAAAGCTAATTGGCACAGAATCATGGCAATAAATCATTCGAATATTATCGAGTGATGAATGTGACAGCTGCGCGATGTGTTTTAGTGTGTAGTGGGTTGACTCTAAAATATATTGAATCATGCCTTTGTAAATGCTCAGTTTTGAATGACGTTCCATGGATAATGTTCCTTACTGTAAAGCTTGTCACAGTCTGCTGATTAAAAGATTGATCGTAACGTTACACCCAATGACATATAACAGCGTGATATTATCTTCAGTTGTGATAACATCTACTTTTACACCGGCGTAATTAATTACATCAGGGTAAATTATTACATTAACGTAACGAAGTCAAGGCATGTCAACCACAATTTTGAATAATTCAAGCCATTTATTATTGGCACAAACACTCAATGATTTAATCGATCGTGAGAATAAACTCTCGCCAGCAGCGCTCGCACGTGCATTGGGTATTCCAACAAACAAGATCACCCGTATTTTGAATGGTGATGTGACTGATCCTAAAGCGAGTACATTACTTCAAATTGCCAACCATTTTGATATCACTATTGATCAACTCTTAGGGTTAAAGCCGATTATTCCTGCGGGTGAGGCGGAACTACAGCAACAGGCGACTAGATCATTGCCTGTTTTTGAATTCACTCAAGAAGCATCAAAAAAACCAAAAGAATGGTATCGGTGGGCTGAAAACGAGGTTGATGGTGACTACTATGCACTTGCGCTTGATACGGATCTGTATGAACCGATTTTCCCACAAAATTCATTATTGATTGTTAACCCCGATATTGAACCGGATGATCGGTCGTACATTGTTGTAAAGAAAGCAGATGAGTCATCCTATTGTTCCATTAAAAAATATGTTTTGGAGGGGAGTCAGGTCTATCTCTACCCGATCAATCCCAAATTACCTGTTGAAATTTTCGATAAAAATTTATACACTATTGACGGTGTCATTCTTGAAGTACATCAAAAGCTGCGTTCAAAAAAATAAGTTGTTGTAGGATGTAATCATGGAAAATTGGAGCCAACGAAATAGATTTTTACGCTTTATTTATCAGCATGTATTTTTGCGCTTCACCGGACAAATCAGAGAACCCTATCTTATTCGAATTGACCGAATTTTTACGCACACAGATACTAATGAATTATCTGTTGCTTTTCATATAGCCAATAAACGTGTTAACCAAGAAATGCCTGTGGCTGAGTTTGTAAAGTCCGATATGATTTACCTTATTGATCCGCGCATTGTATTTGATATAGGGCAACAATTTGGTGCTCATTCAGAACAGCTCGCCATTGTGCAAAAAAAACAACCCAGTTTAAAAACAAAATGCGTTGTTGGCCTTAAGCGCGTGTTTATTGATGAATAAGACGTTGACTGGCAAATCAAAAATTCCACTGCAATATAAAGTGTTCCATACATTGCTTGGATTCGCGGTCTTTTTTTCCTTAATCACCGTACCCGCCGAGGCGCAAATTATTAATTTGCTTGGCGTTTCAACAGCATCAGAACTTCTATGGTGGCCGCTCGTATTTTTTGCTTTTCAGCTGATATACAGCATCTATGGCTTTGCGTATCTTCGCCATACAATTTACATGACGATATTATTCCATGCTATTTATATTTTGTTTCTAAAATTTGCTATATGGCTGCCTGCTTCATCATTCTGGAAAATGCAGGAAGCATACACGCAGGTTCTTGGAAGAGATTTTTTCTACCTTCTGAAAAGTTCTGTGTTTTTATGGGCTTGTGCATTATTGCCATTCAGGTTTGTGATCGCCAAAAACGATAAACAAAGCCGCTTGCTATTCTCGGTGGCATTGATGGCGTTTTCTCTCTTAAACTTCTTTTGGCTTAACACAAATTCAAACACAGACGTTTCCCAGCTAATTGTGCCGTTATTAATTTATTGCTTTCTCGGTCTTTTTTTCTCTTCTTTGCAGGCTATCATATCCAATATTGAGAAGATCAACTGCCCAACCAATGAAGATTGGAATATCTTTAAATTTCGATTGCCGCAAATGAGAATAACAGGGGGTAATACGTTTAAATACCATCACATGCTTTTTTGTTCGAGTATCGTATTTTTTATCGCCTCAAAAACTATGGCTGCCAAATTTATCTCGCTTGGTTTTTTAACCATTAATGTAGGCGGGATTGTTTTTTCACTGGCTTATCTGGCTGCTGATATGATGACTGATGTGTATGGCATTGAACGTACCAAACAGATGGTCTTCTTCGTTATTTTCTGTAACCTGCTCTTTGTTTTTGATGTTTGGATTACTAATCTGCTAGCGGTTGGTGAACATGCTCCTTTTAGAGCAATTTTGCACAATCAAGCACGCATGTTTATTGCCTCGGCAACAGCATTTTTCCTTGGCATGACCATTAATTCCACGGTGATTTCAATCATAAAATCGAGGCAGCGAAGGCGCGGCATTTCACTAAAAAAAGAATTTATCACCACGGTGTGGACAAGGATTGCAGCATCCTCAGCATTTGGGATCATGATTGATGTCAGTCTTTTTTCCTTAGTGGCGTTTTATGGCATTGTGCCAGTCGAAAAGCTGACAAGTGTTATCCTATTTGAGGATGCTTATAAGATCTCCTATGAAATCGTGCTGGCTCCGGTATCGATTTTATTGATCTATTTTCTCAAGGTGAAAGAAAAAGTGGATATTTATGACGAGCGATCAAACCTAAATCCGTTTAGAATTGATACTAATTACAAGATCAGTGCTAACAAATTTGATGAAAATTATGTTCAACCCAAGAGAAATAACGATGGATAAGTCTATTTATGATTTTATGGCAGCAACGATTGAAGTAGCGGCAGAAAACCCTATTGCTCCATATGGTGCAATGATTGTTTATGATGACAAAGAAGTTCTTTTAAAATCGGTTAATAGTGCACATCATCACCCTTTAATGCATGGCGAGCTGTCGGTTATTCATACGTTGTTTGATAATGGTTTTGATGGTGAAGTCAGTAAATTAAGCCTTTATACCACTGCTGAACCTTGTCCGATGTGCGCAGCTGCTATTTATTGGGCGATGATACCTAAAGTGGTTTATGGGTCTTCTATTGCATTTTTACATGAATTGTTTGGTCGGCAGATTCAAGTAGGGGCACAGGAAGTTCTATCAAAAACCCCGGATTTTTATAGTTGTCATTTAGTGGGTGGTGTAATGGAAGAGGAATGTAATAAATTGTTTATTGAAGCGAAAAGATTGAGAGAAGATTAATTACAGCTATTTTAAGCTTAGATTTACACTGGAGTAGTTAGCGTGAGAAAAATGACGGTAATTAAGGGTTTTACACCTCTACCGACTGAAACTGGTGACGAGCTTTACCCGAATGGGGTTTTTGTTTTCAATATTAGTAAACTTCTTCAGAATATCGCTAATAATCAGGATATCTTTCATGTAGAGCAAGTTATGGTTAATTTACTGCCATTATTAAGTTCTTCAAATTTAAACGAAGCTACGATTAAGTCAGCGGATCTTTCTGTCCCCATCCTTATGGCTGAGATTAGTCCAAATCAATTTAACGTTATTGACGGACACCACCGTTTGGAAAAAGCTCGGCGTGACGATGTGAACATTGTTCCAGCTTATAAAATCCCTGCGGAGCATCATATTCGCTTTTTGAATTCAACGGATGCTTACCTGGCGTATGTTGAATATTGGAATGCCAAACTGGAATAAAGAGAAGAATACAATGTCATCTGAAAAATCAAGGTATCTTAATCGTGGGCCATCTCCATTATTCAACATGAATCAATTAAAAAATCATTTAAGCTTCTTTACAAAGGAGCACTTGATAGAAATCATTTGGTTAAACGCGCAAACAACTCCCGAATTATGGAGGGCGTTAAATGCCTACATAGGCATGAAACTTGCTAAAGGTGATTGGATAATAGTTAAAGAAGCTATTGATTATGCTCTTTGTTTTCCAGATATTGTCGGTTATTCAGAGCGAGGGCACGGAATAATTATTTACGAAATGATCCGCGCACTTGAATATTTGTATGAAAATGGCGATAAAGCACTTGCTTTACAAGCTGCAAAATATATTCTTAACGAAGGTCAGAATGCGCTTCACTATTTTGAGGATGATTGGAGTTGGTCCTGTGCCTTAGAGGATGTTAGCAAGTGGATTAACAATAGAAAAGAGCCTGTTACTTAATCCTTGTTGTTGCTTAATAATTCATGCATGCGTTCTAATGGCGTTGTATAACCCATGGATTTAATGTTTACTGGAATTTAATAATGGCTACGTTTATTTTTGATTTTGACGGCACTATTGCTAATAGTTTTTCTTTGGCATGCAATATTATTATCAAGCATGCCAACGATCTTCGCTGCAAGCAGTTAAAGTTTTCCGAATTGAATCGTTTAAAAAATATGCATGCTCATGAAGTGCTTCAGTACCTTGAAGTGCCTTTTTGGCGTACACCTTTATTTGTTCAAAAACTGCGGAAGATACTGAACGAACGTGTTAATGAGATTGATGTTTTTCCTGAATGGCTGGCCATTTTAAGTCGACTAAATCAGAATGGTCATCAAATTGGCTTGTTAAGCAGCAACTCATATAAAACAGCAGAATTTGTTTTAAAAAAATATCACCTTTTTGAATTGTTCGATTTTATCTCTTGTGAAAAATCGCTGTTTGGAAAAAAGAAGGTTCTGTTGAAAGTGTGCCGTAGACGTATAGGAAGGTCTATACATAAGCTATAGGAAAGATGGTGGATGACCCACCGAAGTCGGGCTGCCAAAAGCAGGCTTCAAACCACCACAAGCTGCTGTGGTTAAGAGTCATGGTAGTGAGCGTTGTGGAAAAGTCGGGATTTAACTCGGCAGGTGTGGATTAAAGAGACGAATGAACCTGAACCACCGATGAAGCGTCGTTAAGCCGAAAAAGACATCAAAACCAGAGTTTTTTCGACACTCTGGGATAAATTTACGGGCTAATTTGGATGCTGCGTAGATGGTGTCCGGCGTATAGGTGGCGTGACTTTAATCTAGGCTTTCTTATGGAACTGCGGGAACCAGGCTCTTGATGTAAAGGGAGAAGCTCAAATAGCGGAAACTATGAGAGCGAGAGTACCGAAGCAAGGGACTGGGGCGGAGCAGCTCGTACTAGTGTTGAAGTACCTGTAATGGGTATGGAGCGAAGGGGCTGCATTAGGTAGTTAACTCAACCATTCAACCGAAGCCTGTGCTTTGGAAGGAAATAGTTAGAGATGACAAAGACGTTTAACATTTCGAAGCATCTAGTATTTCAAGCTTACAAGCATGTAAAGCGGAATGCCGGATCTGCTGGTGTTGATGGTCAATCGCTTTTGGATTATGAGAGTAATCTGAAAGGTAATCTGTATAAGCTTTGGAATAGGATGTCATCGGGTAGTTATTCCCCAGCACCTGTGAAGGCAGTAGAAATCCCGAAGAAATCAGGTGGTACGCGTTTATTAGGCGTTCCAACAGTGGAAGATCGAATAGCCCAAATGACGGTAAAACTGATGTTTGAACCGGAAGTTGAACCCCATTTTCTGGATGACTCCTACGGTTATAGGTGTGGAAAATCAGCCTTAGACGCCGTTGGAGTAACGCGAGAACGATGTTGGCGCAATGACTGGGTTCTTGAGTTTGATGTCAAAGGGATGTTCGATAATATTTCACATGATTTGCTGATGAAGGCGGTACGGAAGCACACAAAAATTAAATGGGTAGAACTGTACATAGAGCGCTGGTTAACCGCTTCGCTTCAACTTCCCTCAGGGGAGATAAAAGCAAGAGCTCGTGGAACACCGCAAGGTGGGGTCATCAGTCCTGTGTTAAGTAACCTGTTTATGCATTATGTGTTTGATAAATGGATGGATAAGCATCATCCAGATGTACTGTGGTGTCGTTATGCGGATGATGGTCTGGTTCACTGTAAAACAAAGCAGCAAGCTCATCTTTTATTAAGTGAGTTGAAAGCACGTTTTGCTGAATGTGAATTAGAGCTTCATCCGAAGAAGACTCAGATTGTTTATTGCAAAGATGGGAAACGGAAGCGTAATTACTCACACACATCCTTTGATTTTTTGGGGTACACATTTCGACGACGTACGTGTAAAAGCAAGCAAGGAAAACTCTTTGTTGGCTTTATACCGGCGGTTAGTGCCTCCTCCAAGAAGGCCATGCGAACAGAAACGAGACGACGAAACTGGCGTAATAGAACGGAACTAAGCTTGAACGAAATAGCCAAGCGTTGTAATCCAGTGCTAAGAGGCTGGCAAAATTACTACGGGCATTATTGTCGTTCTGAGCTGAATGCTGTTTGGCGCCATTTTAATAAAACACTGGTATCTTGGTTAATGAGTAAGTATAAGTCGCTGAAAGGTCATAAGAGAAGAGCTGTGAGGTTTTTGGAACAGATCGTTGAAAGGGAACCTAACTTATTCGTTCATTGGAAGATGGGAATGTTATGACAGTCTACCTAATGGAAGCGGTATGAGTCGAGAGGCTCACGTACCGTTTTGCGAGAGGCTAAAGGGGAAGATCCTATGGCCTACTCACCTTAATTCATCAAAAAAACTTTCTATCGGCAACGACTTGTTATATTGGTGATGAAGCAAGAGATGTGGAAGCGGCGCATGCTGCTAAAATAAAATCTCTTGCTGTCAGTTGGGGGTTTAATTCTTATAGCAGGCTCGTGCAAGCAAATCCAAATCAGTTGGTGACTAATATTGAACAATTACTACCGATATTATGCGAAATAGAGAAATGGTAGTGTGTAATTATTTATCATGCCGCGATGTTATAAATAGCGAGTGATAAAGGAAATATCAAGCAGTTCATCAATTGTAGTAGGTACATCGTCGTCGAGGCCCTGTTGAAAATTGAGATCATTTGCTGTGTTGAAATGATATGAAGCGGACAATTCAAAACCCCAATTAAGTCGGGCGTACTCATTTGATTTGATTGATGAACGAAAGCTTGGAGAAGGGCCCTGTACTGTCGATTCATTTTTATAACATATAGGTTTAGTGCTGCTAGCCTCGACCGCGGAGGCAGCCATCAGCATTTTGTAAATATTCATACGTTATGTCGCCCACCATAATCAAAATGTGGATGGATTATCTATCAATAATTGATAGTGCGTCAATCTGGACTTTAGCCTTTTTTGCCTAAGGACTTGATTCTAAAAAGAAGGAGTTGCCAACGCCAATAAACTCATTATCATGTGTTTCGACTAAAAAATACATGGAGCATCAACGTTGACTACGGACATTCTAGCAGTTTTAGCCGCATTTTCATCTGAATTTTCACGCCCAACCTGGAAAAACATTCAGGTCTTACTGATTGGCGCCATACTTTGTCGTGGACCTCGTCGTGTCAGCAGTGTGTTACGCGTCATGGGGCTTGCAT
>JAACPN010000039.1 GCA_009995425.1 Legionella sp.
ACTCAACCATCAATCGCTGGGTCATTGATTATGCGCCGCAGTTGGAGGAATCTTTTCGCAATTGGGTTTATCTGTATGGAGCCGTTGACAAGGAAGGCCAGACGATTGATTTGATGTTATCAGAAACGCGCGATGAACCGGCTGCGCGGGCCTTTTTCAACAAAGCAATCAATTTAGCACTGGCCTTGCTATGCATGTTTGGTGGATTGCCCTTGCAAATGACGATAAGACAAATCAAATACCTCAACAACATCATTGAGCAGGATCACCGGTTTGTGAAAAAAATCACCAACGGGATGATCGGGTTTAAGGCATTTCACTCCGCTGAAGCAACTTTGTCAGGAATTGAGTTGCATCATATGTTGAGGAAAAATCAGCACACCCAATCAATCAACATGACCATTTTTGAACAATTCTACGGGCTTGCAGCATAAGTTTGTCCAAAATAAGTCCGACCATCGCTCGTGAAATCATTTGCGACACAACCGTTTTTATAACGGCGTCGCAATACCTTGTTTAATTTTTCCAAAGGATAAAATACGGGCGATTCGGTGGTCTTGTGTTAAATAAAGCGTACCGGTTTCGTTACCCATGCCGAGTGCAGGAAAGAGCTGAAGCGCGTTGAGCTCGGTTCCGAGGGCGTAGCTATCCAGACCCATCGCATACAAGCGGCTGTAGCTGTTCAAGCGCTCAGGCCAGTTACGATGCCCCATGTTGGGGTTTGATAACACCCAAGGCATGTCGCAAAACGTGATGCCGTTCAGATCGCGATCGGCAACCGTGTTCTCGGTACCGGCGTAGACACTGGAGGTCCCATAAACAGGCACTTTGCCGGCATAATAATACCTAAGTAACGGCATGATTTGGCGTGCTTCAGATGGATAGGCCAAGATAACAATTACATCAAAATCTTCGCGACGGAGTGGTGTGCGCTCGAGATCAGGATTTTTAGCTAAAGCTTTGAGTTGTTCTTTTCGCTCTTTATCTGAGACGGCTTGTAATAATTCACGAATCGGTTCGTTGAGATTTTCTTTATTATTGGGATCATAACGCAGGGTATCGATGATTTGTCCACGAAGGCCTCGCCATTCACCAGAGAATGCGCTGAGTGTTTGGTTACCCCAGCTGTCGGTGGGAGCAATCACGAGAGCACGTGAAAAACCTGCTTGCCGTGCTTTATTAGCAACCTGGCGCGCTTCGTTGGTGGGGGAGAGGCCAAATTGGAACGCATGGTCTTGGGTGTGTGTAGGCACATTATTCAGTAATAGCGTTGGAACCGGATGTGACATCGAGGCAACGGTTTTCACTTCGGGTTTGGATAATGGCCCGACCACATAGTCAGCACCTGCTGCAATGGCTTGATGATAGGCTTTGGCCGCGCCTAATCGATGCGTGTCATATAAACGCACGGTTGTGGATGCGGCAGAATCATGTGCTCGGAAGGCCGCCATGAAGCCATCTTGAATCGCGTGACCCGGGCCTGATAAGGGGCCTGAAAGTGGTAAAATTAAAGCAATATGCTTGGGTTTGTTGTACAAGCGGCCTTGCATGCCATCCAACGACGCCGGTAATAAACTACGTGCAGGATGATTGGGGTAGTGTTGTTGCCATTGTTTGAGTTTGTTCAGTACTTTGGTAGGATACGGGGAGTCTTGTCGCGCGATAAGTGCAAGCTCCATCCAACCGCGTAACTCCGAACCCGCAGGTGTTTCAATCACCAGCGTGTTCAGCTCGGCGAGAGGAAGGCCTGTGAGCGTGACCCAGAGTACGCGACGATTGTTCGCACGAGAAGCTTCGTCAGGAAGAATTTTATCTAACTTGATACGCTCGTTGATGGCTTCAAGGGATTTGCCTAAAGCTTTGTAAGCATTGGCGAGGCTTTCATGAAACTGGGCTTGTTCATACAGCGGCAGTTGGTCTGCATGACGAACCATGGCTAAACGATTAAGCGCGGTGCGTGGACGTTTGCGTAATAAGTCGATTTTAGCAATCAGGAGATTTTTTTTGTCGGCTTGAAGCGAAGATGCGGGTTTGATTTGTGCTAGAATGGTGTTGGCATCTTGCCACCGGCCTTCGTCTACCCAACGACCGGCTGCAAGCAAGAGCAGGGCTTGTTTTTCTTCACCGATATGGTTGTTAGCAAGTGCAATGTAAGCTTCTGCTGGCATCGTATACGGACTCCCCAGCGGTCGACCACCGAATGGATGGGTATTTATCGTCGTGCATTGCACGAGCAAGCCAAAACAAGCTATAACTAAAGCTAATTTAAGATAGTTTAGAAGATGATTTAAATATAGATAAGATAATCGCGCGCGCATGAGCGTGTAGCCTCTCGGACCCAGACGTATCAGGATAAACCATGACGCATTTTACCGCAAGCACCACCGGCACACTCTACGTGGTGGCGACGCCTATTGGCAATCGAGACGATATTACATTGCGCGCCTTGGAGATCTTAAAATATGTCGACAGCATCGCGGCTGAAGATACGCGACATTCACGTCCTTTTTTGACGGGATTAGGGATTCAAAAGCCATTGATCGCCTTGCATGCACATAACGAGTCGACAGAGAGCTCGCGTTTAGTTGAGCTACTCAGGCAAGGCCAAAATATTGCACTCATCAGTGATGCAGGTACGCCGTTGATTCGCGATCCCGGTTATCCGTTGGTCAAACAAGCGCGTGATATGGGGATTAATGTGGTGCCGATTCCTGGAGCGTGCGCGTTGATTGCAGCTTTATCCGCCGCTGGCGTTCCTACCGATATGTTTACGTTCGCAGGTTTTTTGCCGGTGACCATGGCAGCACGTCGGGCAGTCCTGGAAGGATTTAAAACAGGGTTGCACCATACGATTGTATTTTATGAATCGACTCATCGCCTGCAAGACTGTCTTGATGATATGCTTGAGGTGTTGGGTGACGCATGTGAAATCGTGCTTGCCAAAGAGCTCACGAAAACGTTTGAGACGTTTGTTACAGGGCGTATTGCTGATATTCAAGCTTGGCTATTAGAAGATCTTGCACGCAAAAAAGGCGAGTTTGTGGTGATTTTGCCGCCACGCGCTTGTGCCCAGCAAGCGGGAGAACATGACGCCTGTTTAGAGGTATTATTAGCCGAACTTCCGGTGAAGCAAGCGGTGAAGTTAGCCGTAAAATTAACCGGCGCGAACCGAAATGTTTTGTATTCGCGCGCGCTTGAATTACAAAAAAAATAGAGGAGGCTGAGGGAGCAATGGCGTGAAAAGATACGCTTTGTTGACTTTACTTTATAATCCAACGTCCAGTTTGTTTTACGTTATCGTGCATAGCATCAGGCGCTAAATCAATTTCACCAGGCCAGGTTACCACTCCATGCTCAAGATGTGCTTGATTAAAGAGGTCTTTGTCTTGGAGTGATTTAAAAACACCAGCTTTAGCACTTTGGATAAGGTGATGCATGTCAACAAAGCCATGTGTTCCATCATTGAACTCAACTTCAAGTTCATAATTTGGAAGTGGCTTCACTTTTTTCAATCGCCAAGGCGCGCAAGTTATTACTCGAGGGGAGATATTTTCTTTAGTGATTGATTTGTTTCGCATAATTCCCAATCCTCCTGTAATTCTTCGCGATGCAAAGAGGCCCATTCTAACACTAAGGCCAAGGCCCTGCGTGGCATAGTTCCCTTCATAATCTCAAGGGTACGAATATCAATAAGCACTTCATGTTCTGCATAGAGAGCGTGAAAGTGCGGTGGTGCATGATCGCCCCAGAACATCTGAATAAGTATGCCATAAAATGCACTGATGGTTGGCATTAATTCAATCCTTATAGAAAATATTGCAATATACTTGTTAAGTGCTGCTTTTAGCAACCCAAGAGGCACTCGACTTTGTGAACCTAAGCGGCTAAAGTCGAAATAAAAAATAAGGAGGCTGATAAGGCATGAAGATGCGTTGGCGTGTATTGGTTGTGATTGGTTTGATGAGTTCGTATGCATTTGCAAATTTAGAAGGCATGGTCACGCAAGAAGACGGCGGACGTTGGCCGAATGCTGAAATTCCTTATGTGATTGATGATGCCTTGCCAGAAGAAAATCGTGTGGCGCTCGCCGAAGCCATGGCCCTGTGGCAAAACGAGACCATGATTCATTTTGTGAAGATGACGCCATATAATCAAATGTTCTATCCAGATTATGTTATCTTTAAGCCCGCACCAGGAAAAACATGTGACTCGTTTGTAGGCAGGCAAGGTGGCGCGCAAGTGGTGTTGCTTGCACCGCGCTGTCTGACCATGCTGAGTGCGCATGAGCTTGGGCATTTGATTGGATTATGGCATGAGCAATCACGCCCGGATCGTGACAGGTATGTTGAAATTTTATGGGAAAATATACGCGAAGAGCATTATGCTAATTTTTATCGACGTGATCATGAGGGTCAGCATGAAGGGGTCTATGATTATGATTCCATTATGCATTATTCAGGGCAGGCGTTTAGTAAAAATGGACTTCCAACGATCATTCCGCGTGCTCAAGATGCCATGATTGGGCAGCGTGATCATTTAAGTGCGGGTGATATTGCAGCTGTGAATACGCTTTATTCGACGGGCAATTATATAAAATAGATGAGGTAACCATGTCAAAACAAACGATTTATTTAGATGATTATCAAGCACCGAGTTTTCAACTCGAAACGGTGAATTTAGCCGTCGATTTATATGATGATCATGCTTTAGTTAAGAACGAAATGCGTTTGGTGCGAACCCATCCAGGTCCTTTGTGCTTATACGGAGACGCGCTCAAGCTCGAAGCGATTGCATTAGATGGTGATGAATTAGAGACTGATGCGTATGCTTTAGAGGGCGAAAATTTAATATTAAAAACCTGCCCGGATAAATTTGTATTAACCATCACCACACGCATTCACCCCAAAGAAAATACCGCACTTTCAGGCTTATATCATGCGGATAATATTTTTTGCACGCAATGTGAAGCCGAAGGCTTTAGGCGCATCACGTATTTTCCCGATAGGCCTGATGTGTTGGCGGTATACACCACGCGTATTTCAGCGAATCAAGCCGATTATCCGGTATTACTTTCTAATGGCAATTTGATTGATTCGGGTGTTACTGGGGACCGACATTGGGCGGTGTGGCACGATCCATTCAAAAAGCCTTCTTATTTATTTGCGTTAGTCGCCGGTAAGCTTGCCTGTGTCAGCGATCAATTTGTAACCATGTCGGGGCGTACGATTGATTTACATGTGTATGTTGAGCCGGGGGTTCAAGATCGTTGTGCACACGCGCTCAATTCATTGAAAGCAGCGATGGCCTGGGATGAACGTGAATACGGTCGTGAATATGATTTAGACGTGTACATGATTGTCGCCATCAATGCCTTTAATATGGGGGCGATGGAAAATAAAGGCCTGAATGTATTTAATGCGAAATATGTGCTTGCACGTCCTGATACCGCAACGGATCAAGATTATGCCGGTATCGAAAGTGTGATTGCCCATGAGTATTTTCATAATTGGACCGGTAACCGTGTGACCTGTCGGGATTGGTTTCAGTTGAGTTTAAAAGAAGGCCTGACGGTGTTTCGTGATCAAGAGTTTTCACGTGATATGAATTCACGCGATGTGAATCGTATTCAAGATGTCAAAGTATTACGCCAAGCACAATTTCCTGAAGATGCAGGGCGCATGGCGCACCCCGTGCGACCACCGGCGTATCAAGAAATTAATAATTTTTATACAGCAACGGTGTATAATAAAGGCGCTGAAGTGATTCGTATGCTGCAAACGCTTTTAGGTAAAGATGGATTTAGACGCGGCACAGATTTATATTTTGAGCGGCATGATGGTGAGGCGGTGACGATTGAAGATTTTGTCGCAGCCATGGCTGACGCAAACAAGCAAGATTTAACGCAATTTTTTAGATGGTATACCCAAGCCGGAACACCTGAAGTTAAACTCACGGAACGCCGCTATCAAGACGGCTGTTTATCTTTAAGCTTCACACAAACCTGTCTTGAAACACCCGATGGCGATCTGAAGCAACCTTTTCCTATACCGATTCGCATCGCTTTGTTTGATGATGCCGGTGAGCTTATGCCTGTTGAACATGATGTGTTGTTACTAAACGATGCTGAACAAACGTTTGTGTTGCAAGGTTTAAATCAGGAGCCATCGCATGTTTCGTTACTACGAGGGTTCTCAGCGCCGATTAATTTAATCTATGAGGCGAGCAATCAAGACTTGCTGGGTTTATTACGTGTTGAAACCGATGGTTTTGCCAAGTGGGATGCAGGGCAACGGGTTGTGCGAGCGGCGTTATCAGACGCTTATAACATGCCGGATGTGAGTCATGGGCGTCTTCAGGATGATGTGATTACGGCTTTTCGTCATGTTTTACAAGATGAGGCATTAGATGATGCTCTGCGGGCTCTGCTGTTGATGCCACCCAGTTTTGAAGAAGTGGTGAGTGGTTTATCTGATCTTGATGTTGAACGTTGGGAAGACGCGCGAGACGCGTTTCGTGAGCGTTTGGGGGCCGCATTATGGCCGGAGCTCTCAACCCTGTACGCAACGCTTAATCAGGCAGAAGATCATGCCATGCACGGCACCGCGTACGCACGACGACGCTTGAAGCATGTGTGTTTAGAGTTGATGATGTCTGCCAAGCCAGAAGCGGCTCTGGCTTTATGCCAGGCGCAATTTGAGCAAGCAAAGACCATGACGGATCAGATCGGCAGTTTGGGTTTACTGATTAATTCGCCGGATGAGGCCGTACAAACACAGGCGATTACACAGTTCTATGAACAATGGAAGCATGATGCCTTGGTGCTTGATAAATGGTTTGCTTTGCAAGCAAGCGCTGAGCATGAAGGTGCGCTGACGCGCGTTAGAAATTTGCTAGAACATCCTGATTTTGAGATGAAACAGCCGAACAAAGTACGTGCGGTGATTGGCGCGTTTTGTCAAAATAATCCACGGTATTTTCATGCGGCCGATGGCAGCGGTTATGCGTTTTTGACCGAGCAATTACTCAAGGTTGATAAGATTAATCCACAAATTGCGGCACGTCTTGCAACGCCGTTTACGCGTTGGCAGCGGTTAGACACGATTCGGCAACAGCATATACTCACGCAGCTGGAAGCTTTGTCAAAAGTGAATTTATCGGCTGATTTACGTGAAATTGTGACCAAAAGCTTGGCTCAATAAATGGCGGATGTGATGCGTTTTTGTGTGATGGGCGCGCCAATCGCGCACAGCCTGTCACCTATGATTCATGCCCAGTTTGCAGCCCAAACAGGCCGTGATTTAGTGTATGAAACATGCTTGCTCGATACAGCGTATTTTGAGCAACAAGTTCGTGATTTTTTTGCGGCAGGGGGCGCGGGTTTGAATATTACCTCTCCTGGCAAAGAGCGCGCGTTTGTGATGGCCGATGTAAAAACAGCGCGATGCGCCGTAGCACGGGCGGCTAACACGCTTTGGATGGATTCAGCCGGGAAATTATGTGCCGATAATACGGATGGCGTGGGTTTGGTGCGCGATTTACATCATCACGGTATGAAGCTTGGGGGAGCACGTATTTTAGTGCTGGGTGCGGGTGGTGCTGCACGCGGTATTTTGCCTGCACTTTTAGATGAAAACCCGTGTGAGGTAGTGGTTGCTAATCGTACGGCATTACGAGCCAAAGCTTTAGTTCAAGCGCTGGGTTCGACAAAGCTCAGCTTTATGCTGTTAGATGCTGTGACGGGCTCGTATGATTTAATTATAAACGCGACAACGAGCACAGATTTTTCTTGGCTAGATAGGCTTGGTAGGCCTTTTTGTTATGATTTAAATTATGATGCCTCGGGTATGACACCGTTTGTTGCCTGGGCAAAAAACGAGGGCTTTCAAGCCGTCGATGGCTTGGGCATGCTGGTGGAGCAGGCGGCAGAAGCTTTTTTTGTGTGGCATGGCATTCGTCCAGATAGATTGAAAATAGCGCAAGAGAAATTTGACGTGCTATAATGAAACTAGTTAGACTGGTTATATCATTTGGGTTGGAGGTCAACGATGGAAACTTGGCAATTACAAGATGCTAAAGCTCATTTGAGTGAGCTGGTTAAAAAAGCTTCGTCTGGAGCACCCCAGGAAATTACATTAAGAGGTCGGTCTACCGTGGTTGTTTTATCGACACAGCAATATAAAAAGCTGAATAAACCGAAACAAAAATTGTCGTCTTTTTTAAAAAATTCGCCCTTATCGGGTCTAGAGATTGAATTAGAACGTGATAAAAGCTCTACGAGAGATATTGAATTATGAATTATTTACTTGATACCAATATTATATCGGAGCTAGTAAAAAAAACACCGAATACATCAGTTTTAAAATGGATAGATACCCGACGATGAAGCATTATATCTTAGTGTGCTTTCGCTCGGAGAGATTAGAAAAGGCATTCTCGGAATTCAAAACTCAGTGCGGCAAGAAAAAATTTCCAATTGGCTGGAGATTGAATTACCCGAATATTTTGAAGAGCGAATTTTGAATATTGACACTAAAATCGCTGATATGTGGGGGCGTTTACAATGCAAAAAAAAGGGGTATATTTTACCTGCTATCGATGGATTGATCGCCGCAACGGCTCATGTGCATAATCTTACGCTTGTTACGCGAAACACAAAAGACTTTATGTACACGTCTATTAACGTCATCAATCCATGGGACGTCTAGATACAATAAGCTATGCTGCGCGCGGTATACAAGATTACTTGCCTTTAATTTTCCGAGATCGATGCTGGGAGCGTTTTTTCGAAAAACTGGCCGAATTAAGCACTTCTTCTTGACGTAATTTGAGGTAATTGCTCAAGCGACGTTGATCTAAATCACCTGATTTAATCGCTTGTTGAACGGCGCAATGGGGCTCAACCTGATGCTGGCAGTTATTAAAACGGCATTTGGCAGCATAACGCTCGATATCAGCAAAGGTTATGGAAAGACCAGTTTTGCAGTCGGTAAGTTGAATTTCACGTATGCCCGGTGTGTCTAAGATTAATCCGCCCGATGCAAGTGTTATCAGTGAGCGCCGGGTGGTGGTATGACGGCCTTTGGTGTCGTTTTCGCGTATGTGTCCCGTGCTTTGTCGAGCTTCGCCAAGCAGCGAGTTAATTAACGTGGATTTACCCACGCCGGAAGAACCCAAAACAGCCAGGGTTCTTCCGGGGGTTAGCCACGGAGCTAAGCTGGATTGACATGTTGCGTCTAAGCAATTCATGGCTTTTATGATGAGGTTTGCATCCAGTGCTTGGACTTCGGCGATAAACGCTTCGGGCTCAAGCGCTTGATCTTGCTTGCTCAAAAGCACCACGGCCTCAGCACCGGATTCATGAACTAACGCGAGAAACCGTTCAATTCGACTTAAATTAAACTCATCGTTCATGGACGAAACAATAAACGCGGTATCAATATTGGCTGCGATAAATTGGGTCTTAATTTTGCTTCCTGCTGCTTTTCTTGCAAAACATGTTTTGCGCTCGAGTAATTGTAAAAACTGTTGTTGATGGTTGAGTAATATCCAATCACCTACGACCATGTCAGGCATGTTGGGTACGGTTTTGATTTCTAATAATTCAGATCCGGTGGTGACCGTGATGGATGTGCGGCACTGTTCAACAATACGTGCGGGCACGTTATGGGCGCATGTACTTAATGCACGTTGTTGCTCAAAAAATGCCTGCCAGCCTAGGGTCGTCAGCGATGTGGAGTGTGGAATCTTAAGCCCCTTTCAGTATATTCATACGCGTTGTTTTGCCTTTGAGTTTAGCATGTTTAATAAAAGGATAAGCTTTCTTGAGTTGGTTTTGTTTAATCGCAACGTAGGCGTACATGGCAGAAATATCGATTTTACCAATATCGCGTGCGTCCAGGCCTGCGTCTTGCGTTAAGGCACCTAAAATGTCGCCTGGGCGAATTTTGTCTTTACGTCCTGCGGCGATACTGAGCGTCACCATCTCCGGCTTAGGGAGCGTTGTATATTTTGTATCTAATGCGCGAATATCCCCCCAGGGGATTCTAAAGCCTTTATCTTCGAGCTCACACAGTCGCCCAGCATCGTGGGGGGTGGTTAAGCTCAAAGCAAGGCCTTGGTTGCCTGCGCGACCGGTACGCCCAATTCGATGAACATGAACATCATGATCAAATGCTAAGTCATAATTAATCACCGCAGGGAGGTCTTGTATATCTAAACCCCGCGCGGCGACGTCGGTTGCTACCAGAATTGAACAACTGTGGTTGGCAAAGCGAATCATGGCGCGATCGCGCGCGGCTTGATCCATATCACCGTGGAGTGCAACGGTGATAAATCCTTCTTTCGTTAAGCGTGTTAATAAGCTTGTGGTTTGGTCTTTTGTATTGCAAAAAATCAGGGTTGATGTGGGTTGATGGTGGCATAGCAGCGTTTTGAGTAGCGAAAATTTATTGGCTTGGCTCGAGACCTCATAAAAAACCTGTGTCATATTCAGCGTAGCCTGAGTATCTTGAATGGTGACATGCTGAGGCGAACGCATCAAGTTGTTAGCAAGCTGGCGAATTTCATCGGGGTAGGTTGCTGAAAAAAGCAGCGTTTGCCGTTTTTTAGGGCAAAAAGAGATCACGCGTCGTATTTCATCTTCAAACCCCATATCGAGCATGCGATCGGCTTCATCCAACACCAAGGTTTGTAAATGTTGTAAAGATAATGATTCGGCATCGATGTGTTTTTGTACGCGACCTGGCGTACCGACGATGACCTGAGCGCCGTGTTTTAATGAATCCAGTTGAGGTCTCATCGGAATGCCGCCCGAAAGATTAAGAATCTTCACGTTGGGAATCAGGCGCGCGAGACGTCGTAACACGTGACCCACTTGCTCCGCTAATTCACGTGTTGGGCATAACACCAAAGCTTGTGTTGTATGGCGCTCTGTATTAAGGCGATTCAACAGGGCTAAACCAAAGGCTGCGGTTTTACCACTGCCGGTTTTTGCTTGCGCGATAACATCTAAGCCTTTGAGCATGAGCGGTAAGCTTTCGGTTTGAATGGGCGTCATGTTTCTAAAATTTAAAGACGCCAGGTTAGTTAACAAGGCGTCTTGCAAGGGTAGGGAATTAAACGAATGATGTTGATTCACGGAGGCCACGTTGATTCAGGTGTTCAAAGAGCCGATATTCTAACACCTAATGTATTTAATTGCTGGATTAAATAATCACGTTGCCTTCATTCAGTTCACTTGATGAAACTCCCAAGAGGGTAATCGTTTGATTATTTAAATCAGTTAAGTCAATCACTGCCAGCAATTCTAATTTTAAATTTTTCAACATAAGCTTTGCCCTCCACAGCCCTCGTTTGATTTTATTT
>JAACPN010000040.1 GCA_009995425.1 Legionella sp.
TGGGTGGAATCGGCGCTTGAGCGGCCACACCACGTCCGTTTAAAAAAATAGCGATATGTTCGTTATAATCGATTGCAATAGAAATCGCCTGCCTTAATTTTCGTGCACGCTCACTGTGGCCGCCCACGATGGGATCTAACATATTAAACCCAAGATACTGAATCGTCGGCTCATTCACCTCAGTTAAACGCATGCCGCGCTGCTGCATTTCAGGCGTGAGCACCGGCTCACCTTCGCTTGTAATTTGAATCGCGGAATCAAAGCTATCTGCGGTTAAGCCCGAAAAATCATAATAACCTTGTAAAAATTTAATCCAACGTGGAATCGCTTCTTTTTCCAGTGTATAAACCGCTTTATCAATAAACGGCACAGGTTGACCCGCATTTTTTAAAAACCCTTGAGCTTTGTCCATATCTGAGCCATGTATTGGATAAAACATGTCACGATAATTTAGATTTTTTTCCAACACCATACGACGGCTTGGATTATTTTCAACCAGCATAAACGGCCCCGTTCCTACCGGATACCATCCAAAACTTAAATTATGATCCGCCATCCCTTCCTGGGCATAAAAGCGATCGACCTCCCAAGGTATGGGCGCGAAAAAAGGCATCGCAAGCCAAAACATAAATTGCGTATACTGGCCTTTAAGACGAACCTCATAAGTATAACGATCAAGAGCATATGCTCCTTCCAAAGGGTAATCACGAAGATCCAAATACCCTGACACATGACCTCGTTCGGGTAATTTATCAGCATACGTCTTTAAACCCAAAATATATTCGCTCATTAAGCCATAAATAGGCGAATTTACAGCAGGATTCGCAATACGCTTAATTTCATACACATAATCTTCGGCCGTAAGCTCACGTGTTCCCACATGTTTAAAATCAGATAATATTTTTATATCATGTTTTTTAAAAAAATTAGGTGCGAGTGGATAATATTCAAATTTTCCTGTTTTTGTTTGAGCAAAAGCCGGGTGCGGTTGATATAAAATTCCTGATTTCAAATGAAGGGTATAAACACTGTAAGCAATTTTATCGGAATCATACTGTTTCAAAAGATGATCTGCTTTATCATAATACCGCACTTCAGGCATACGTGTGATGGTACGAGGAACAAGCGTATACGGACGCATTAAATAATCATATTGCAACACAGGCTCATAAATTTGAGCTGTAAACAGCGATTCATTCACCACATAAGAACGGGCAGGATCCAATGTTTTTGGGCGCTCGGTAAACGAACTATAATAAATTTTCTCAGATGACTCATGTGCCGGATAAGGATCATTCATCACGGCATGCAAAGGCGTAGCATAAGAAACGCTGGCACAGCTCTCGAGTAACGCAAAGAATAAAATGGAAAAAAGGCGCTCAATTGGCATTCGATTCTCTTATTTTTATTTTTAGAGCACAAAAATCTTTATTCATCATCGCGATATAAACACAAAAGATCAAGATATTACAAAAAATTACACACCAAATTTGCAATACAAAAAACAAGATGTATAATTAAATTACAAAATACATATAAAATACATATTAGGGTGATTTATGAAAACATTACGATATTTATTGCTTGTGGGTATTTGTTTTTCGTTTTTAGGTGGGTGTTGTGCGACTCAAGGCTCCTGCAATAACCTAACCAACGTTGGCTGTTGCTCAACATGCGATTATTGCAGCTCAAATCAAAACATGTGGTATTAAATCCAATGGCACTAAAAAAAATTGCTTAAAAAACACGTTCATGCTTTTTTTTAAAACCCAATGATGGCATAATAACCAAACTATAAATTTGAGAAGCTGTTTATAACATGACCCCTAACGAATTATTGATTTTCCTTCAAAATAACTGCACAAATCTTCCTGTCTATGGCAAATCTTCACGCGAATTTACTAGTGATAGATCACGCAAAGATGGAAGAACGCCTTCTGTTTATCATCCAGAGAACATTCAAGATTTACTTTCACGCCTAGACGCTATGGACAATACAATCCGATTTGTGATCGATCAAGACCAACGACCTTATTTTGGTGAAACAGGCCCGCTTAAAGGCTCAGTTCCTGGTCATGAAGAAATGTGCTCTGGCTTAAGTTTAGCGTCTGGAACATTAACACTAAGCCATGATCGCCAATACGTTGTTTCACTTGATTACCAAAGTGGTTATTTTAGATCTGAAAAAAGTAGCCTCAACTGGATTTTGCATTATTTATGCTCAAAAAACTCTGTTTTTAAATTAGGAACAACATTAGATATTGCTTATTTTAATGAATCAACAAAAACATGGCCTATGATGACAATTGAAGTTTCCATGCTCAAGAACACCATCGGATTTCTCAGGCCGAAAGCACAACCGTTTTTGGATGGTGTTGACGAACCTTATGCAACCTACGCTTCAGAAAGACCTGCTGTACACACCGCGAATGGTTTGAGATGCTCGGGGTCTTTTGAAAATTTAATAGCCCTAAATTTGGATCTACCACCCGTTGCGCTTCCCGAAAACGTACCTCCCCATCATGACCCTTTAGATGAATCTCCGCCAACGCCTCATTTCTTTGGGGGAAAGCGCTCCTTCTCTCCTTCTTTTTTTAAATTTTATCTTGAAGATAATTCTTCTGAACCCTTCGAAAAAAAAATAAGATTTGATGAAGAAAAGCCTTAGCCCACCCTAAAATGGCTTTTGTCTCTTAAATTAGGGGACAAAAGCCCGAACACACCGAACACTGTTTTGACCATTCTTACCGTCAGTTTCCAACCAGCCATCATCGAAGCTCTTTCTCAAGGCACCGAACGCGGGCTGGGAGGCATCTTCAGTAGAGCTCCAGTAGAAGCTATTAGAAAAATCACCAATCTTGTTTTTGTTATCATAAAGACAGTTGAGCTGTCCTGAATTACTTTCGTTTACCGCGGGTAAAAACCAATCATTATAACACGTGTTTCCTGATCGACAAGGCGTGTTGCCTTGCGAGTCTATTTCATAACTATAACATACGCCCGCAGCGTATTCACCAGCGCCCAATTTCTCTACAATGAGCGAAGTATTCGTTGCACCATCTGTGCCACTTATGGCGCCCGTTGATATACCACTCCCACCCCATATAAACCTCATTTCAAGATCCTTCGTCGCCGCAATCAAGTTGTTCAAGCCTCCATTAAGGCACGCTATTGTTCCGCCATAGGCCGACTGCCCAACGGCCGTGGTCTCATAAGTGTAGCCATTTGTCGCTGTAGCGCTACCACTCGATGTGCTGATCGTCACATCCACAGCACCCTCCGCATGAGCAGGTGTGACAGCCGTCACCGTTGTTGAATCCACAACATGCACGCTCGTTGCCGCCTCCTCCCCGAACGTGAGAACGATATTAGCAGCTGTAAATCCTACACCGGTTAAGGTCACACCGGTACCACCAGACGCAGATCCTGAAACGGGGCTTACACGGATCAGCCTTATACCCGTATCAACCGGGGTGACATGGAGGTTATTGTCTCGAGCCGGGCGATAGCACAAAAATTTCGAGTTGTTTTCACAAACAATCGGCCCTTGTTCAATGGGTTGAGTTAATAGGCTGCCATTAATTTCTAAGGAAAGCGTACAGCCCTCCTTTTCTTTAAGTGTAAACGGTCTATCACACACACCAGGCCCTGTTGTTAATTGCGTGACACCTGGAATGTATTGCATGCTAAGTGTGCGTGTTTTTGTGGATTGATTGGTAACTTGATACTGAACAAGCGCTGTGTCGCTGGATGGGACTGATAATGTGGTTGCTGTTAGAGGTGTAAAGATCCATACTGGGCGAGCTGCTTCTACCGTATGAAATAAACATAAAGCCACGAAACCAGTCAATAATGGGGTAAAAAAATAATTTACTTTCATAAATGAAGATCTCATATAAATATCTGATATTTAATCACGGTACCATTAATTGAAGCTTTTTCAAAATTTTGTTTTTTTCGGTTCTTGGTGCCTAGATCATTCAGCGCCGTGCCCGCAAAGTTAGGACATCAATCGGAGCTTGCTCCACCAGACTACGGGCGGTGCTGCTCATCAATTCAGATAAATCATGCGATGTATGACTTCCTATAATCAGTAAATCACATCCAAGGGCCGCTGATATTTCAAGTACTTTAGTTTTGACTGAACCTGACTCAACTAATAACTGCTCTTTCGGTAAATTAAGCGCATCTCCTAACGTTGCCATCACCGCTTCGGCATCGTCTTTGACAGGCAGTCCAATTTCTGCAAAACCTAGCCCTTGCGCAAGCTGCAGTGCCGCAGGAGACTCAAGCACATGAATCACATACAAGTGTGCATCAAAATGCTTGGCTAGATTGGCGGCTTGCTCACATAAATCAAAATGCGTATCACTTAAATCTGTTGCATGTAAAATAGTTTTATACATAACACTCTCTCCGGAACCTGCCAGAACCTGCCAGAACCTGCCAGAACCTGATCGTTTAAATCATCATAAACTAAGCATAGCAGTAAATATCAATAAAAATCATCGCTCGAAAATCTGCGTTAGCCCTAAGATTAAAAAAATTAAAAATAACACGAGCATAAGTCATGCCTCCAAAATTGTCGAGGTTTTACAGCAGGATAGGTGCTTCTCTTAGACGGGTATGTTAGGCTTGTTGCAGAAGCATAGGACGGCATCGATTTATGACTCACGTTAAGGCTCAAGATACAATTTGTTTTCAATTAGGTACGCAGTATCTATCAAAAATAGCGCTTCAAATTGAGCGCCTGTTATTAACCATGGACGAAGCCTGTCAAGAACAGCATCCAGTGATTCACCACTCGGCACTGAATCATTTGTTTGAACTGATTAAGCTCGCTGAAAAACCTGAACTCAAAGGACGTTTTCTTAAAGAATTTATGCGCCTTGAACACCTCAACAACAAAGCACTTCCCCATGAGCTATCTGGCACAAGTTTTGCTAAACTTTTAGCACATATACCCATACTAAGCCAACTAACCGGGCGTTTTGGCGAAGCGATTCATACTGATCCATTTATTCAATCAATCGGACTCACTTCAACCGGTCAGATCAACGATGTGGAGCTTTGCTCACCTCAGCTATGGTTTTGGTTAGAAAACAGCGCTAAAACCCGCCAAGATGATTTAACCCGTTGGCTCGAACAACTGCGCCCCTTATATGATACAGTCAAAATATATTTAGCGCTGTTACGAGAAGCGTGCCACTTTGAATGTATTATCCCTGAAAAAGGTTTTTATCAGTGCTCCTTTCCCTACAGCAACAAAACCGCTTGTCATCTTGTGATTATTCGCATGAACAAACGAGAATCCTTAATTCCCAAAGTACAGATTGGAAATCATGGATTAAGCTTACGACTCTGCGAAGCTAAATCCATGCGTGAAGTGTATGATAGAACCGCACCGGTTGAACTGGCGATGTGTAAACTTTAAGGCGCATCCGTGAGTTTATTGACTGAGGGTAAGAAATCTTTTCGATTCAGCCCCATACTGACAGCCAATGCCCCAGCCACATAAATCGATGAGTACGTTCCAACGATAATGCCAATCATTAAGGCCATCGAAAACGCATGAATGGTCTCTCCACCGTAAATAAATAAAGCCACCACCACAAACAACGTTAATACAGACGTCATGATGGTTCGTGATAACGTTTGATTAATCGAGATATTCATAATTTCGATTGGTGATTTACGTCGAAGTTTCACAAAATTTTCACGCACCCTATCAAATACGACAATCGTATCGTTCAACGAATAACCAATCACCGCAAGCAAACCGGCAAGTGCTTTTAAATCAAAATCTATTTTGAGCCATGCAAACACACCCAAAATAAGCACAGGATCGTGAATTAAAGCAACCGCAGAACTGAAGGCTAAGCGATACTCAAAACGCAAAGCAATATAAATCATGGTCGCAAGCAACGAGATAAAAATAGCAAGTGCTCCCTTGGTTGCAAGCTCAGCCCCAACTTGTGGCCCAACAAAATCAACCCGCTGTTTCTCGGCACCTGGAAGTACATGCATGACACGATCAACCAACATCGATGCATCTTCTTTTGCTCGTGGTGCAATACTAATTAAAACATCTTTCGATGTACCATAACGCACCACTTGCGCTTCTTTAAAACCGGCGTCTGATAAACTCTGGCGAATCAACGGTAAATCCGCCGCGGCTTTATACGTAATTTCAATTTGTGTGCCTCCAGTAAAATCCAGGCCCCACTTCAAGCCATTAATGCACAATCCAGCAATCGAAATCAAAAAAATCAACCCTGACAACATCGCTGTCCAACGACGCGCGCCCATAAAATCAACGTTTGAGTTTGGGTTAAACAACTCCATGACAATAATCCCCTATTAAATACCGATTGAGAGTTTTTTTAAATGACGCCCACCATACATCACATTAATCATGGCGCGCGTATACGTAACCCCTGTGAGCATCGACGTTAACAACCCAAGCGATAACGTGACTGCAAATCCACGCACAGGACCTGTTCCAACCGAGAAAAGTACAATGGCCACAATCAACGTGGTGATATTCGCATCCAAAATAGTCGAGAAAGCACGTTCATACCCAGCATAAATTGCTCGATCGGGTGAGAGCCCCGCACGAAGCTCCTCGCGAATACGCTCGTAAATTAAAACATTCGCATCCACAGCCATCCCCACGGTTAACACAATACCGGCAATACCAGGCAACGTTAACGTTGCACCCAGCATCGAGAGCAATGCGCTTAATAAAATTAAATTAAGCACCAAGGCAACATTTGCAACCAAGCCAAACACACGGTAATACACCACCATGGCAATCAAAATAAGCAGCATGCCTATTTCAAGTGATACAATGCCTCGATGAATATTCTCTTGGCCCAGTGTCGGGCCAACCGTACGCTCTTCAACCGAATAAATCGCCGCAGGCAAAGCACCTGCTCGAAGTAATAAGGCTAAATCTGCACCTTCTTTTGCATCATGTAAGCCTGTGATCTGGAAACTATTACCCAGCGCACTTTGAATCACCGGTGCACTGATCACCCGTTCAGTGTGATGCGTGATACGCTTAGTTTCTCCATCCACGGTTTGTAATGTTGTTTTTGATTCAACAAACACAATGGCCATGCGCTTACCAATATTTTCACGTGTTATTTTGGTAAAAAACGACTCTCCTCCACCCCCTAATTGAATCGACACCGCAGGCGAAGCAGATTGCTGATCAAACGTCGACATGGCACTGGTGATCGAATCACCGCTCAAAACAACCTGACGCATGAGTAAAATAGGTTGACCATCCATCACGTAAAACTTGGTGCCTACAGGTACCGCCCCCGTTTGCTTTGCAACAATAGGATCATGCTCTGAGTCTACCAAATGAAATTCAAGTGTTGCCGTTCCACCCAAAATTTGTTTTGCACGTGCGGCATCTTGTATACCCGGTAAATCAACCGCGATACGTGTTGCGCCCTGCTGCTGAACGACCGCTTCACCGACGCCTAATTCGTTGACACGATTTCTCAAAATACTCATGGTTTGATCGATCGTGTTTTGGCGAATCTTCGAAAGATCCAATTCAGATAAAGAAACCCACAACTCAGGCGTTTTTCCTTCATCTTGAGTTGTTTTAAATAAAAACTCTGAGAATTCTGTTTTTAATACCGTAAACGCTTTTTGTTGCAATTCCGGTGTTCGAAAACGTATTTCGACGCCCCGCTCAGGCACATACCGAATACCGGCATAGCGAATACCCGCATCGCGCAAGCCACGCCCCATGTTTTTCATCAGACCTTCATAGCGTCGTGTTAAAACACTGTCCACATCGACTTCTAATAAAAAATGCACGCCACCTCGTAAATCAAGCCCTTGTTTCATGGGCTCGGCGCCAATGGCTGCGAGCCATTTAGGCGTAGACGGTACTAAATTTAGGGCCACGGTATAATCTGAACCCAGCCCTGCTTTCATCACATCTTGCGCAAGCAACTGAACATCGGTCGTTGAAAAACGCACTTCAAGATGCTCGGTATCGGC
This sequence comes from Legionella sp., assembly GCA_009995425.1. Classification (GTDB taxonomy): domain Bacteria; phylum Pseudomonadota; class Gammaproteobacteria; order Legionellales; family Legionellaceae; genus JAALKW01. Next base: position 8,026 of record JAACPN010000040.1, read on the forward strand.
TGAAACTTTTTTATACGGAAGATGCGCTGCTTGCAACAGGCTTTCAACTTTTTCTTTGAGTGCTTTAGGAAGTAAAGCTTTCTGCGAAGAGACTTGCACAACCGGATCTTCGGTATAAATATTTGGAATGGCATAAACAAGTCCCACTACAATCAGCAGGATAAGAGCCATATTCTTCCATAGTGGGAACTTATTATGCATAAAAATTCTCTGTATTATTTAATCAGGGACGTTAACGTACCTTTAGGTAAAACAGTCGTGACAGCGCTTCGTTGTATCGTAATATCCATGCCTTCAGCAACCGACAACTTAATATACTGCTCATCCAAACTCACCACACGCCCTAAAATACCTGAAGATGTTGTAATCTCATCACCTTTCGCAAGCTTATTCACAAGCTCAGCATGTGCTTTTGCACGCTTGTTTTGCGGACGAATAAGCATAAAATAAAACAAAACAAAAATAACCCCAATCATCACCAACGAAAAACCACCGTCAGCCTGTGCTGGCGTGTTCGCTTCTGCTGCCATTGCACTTTGGATAAAAAATCCCATGCGTTTCTCCTCGTAAATATTAATTCAAGCTGAAAGCATCAAGCGCCTCAGCTGCGAGACATCATATCGATATTTATCACCGCCGTAAATGTATTCTCGGCAAGCTTTTCTCCAAGCTTTCGTGACACCCAGGCCTGATTTTCTTATAATGCTTTTTTTTCAGACTAAAATAAGGCAGAACAAGCATGTCACATGCGCTGGTTATCTTGATGGCTCAAATCAATCCTACCGTTGGCGCAATTGAAGCGAATGCCCAAAACATCATTCAAATCATTCAAACCCATCAGGCAACTCATGATTTGATTGTTTTTCCTGAACTCGCCTTAGTCGGTTATCCACCGGAAGATTTGCTGCTTCGTCCTGAGCTCACAGAACGTGTCGAACAAGCCCTGGATTTAATATGCCGTGCAACGAATAATACTCACGTGGCCATAGGCCACCCACATCAAGATAAAACTCAACGCTTTAATTCACTCAGTATGATTCATCGTGGTCAAATCATCGCGCATTATGATAAACATCATTTACCTAATACCGGCGTATTTGATGAAAAACGTTATTTTACACCCGGCGCCAACACCCCATGCCTGCTGAACATTAATAATCATTCGATTGGGTTTTGCATTTGTGAAGATATCTGGCAACCCGGCCCCGTTGAGCAAGCGCTCGCAGCCGGCGCCGAATTATTGGTCTGCCTCAATGCCTCGCCTTTTGAAATCGGTAAATTTGAAAAACGTCTTGAATTACTTCGAGCCCATGCTAAAAAAGGCTTATCACTGATTTATGTCAATATCGTAGGCGGGCAAGATGAATTGGTTTTTGATGGCCGCTCGTTGGCTTTAGATAATCAAGGACACATTCAAGCACAAGCCCCTGTATTTACAGAGCATCTACAAACCGTGCATGTTCAAAATCATCAAATACAATCTGAAATAGCCCCAGATCTAGAAGAAAACGCACTGGTTTATCAAGCGTTATGTACGGGTCTACGTGAATATATCAACAAAAACAGCTTCCCTGGCGTCGTACTCGGCCTCTCGGGTGGTCTTGATTCGGCACTCACGCTCGCCATTGCGGTCGATGCCTTAGGCGCTGATCGCGTGCACGCACTGGCATTGCCCTCACGTTATACATCAGATATCAGCACCGAAGATATTGATGAAATACTCGCGCTTCAAGGCGTATCACATCACACGTTATCGATTGAGCCTGGATTTAAAACCATGCTTGAAACACTTCAGCCTGTATTGGATGAACAGGGCGCACCCGAAATAACCCAGCAAAATCTTCAAGCTCGCCTGCGTGGCCTGTTGCTCATGGCGTATTCCAACAGTCATGGCATGCTTGTACTCACCACCAGTAACAAAAGCGAAAGCGCCGTGGGTTACACCACACTCTACGGCGATATGTGTGGCGGCTATGCCCCTATCAAAGACGTGCCAAAAACACGTGCCTATGCTTTAGCTCACTATCGTAATACCTTAGGGCGCGTCATCCCCGAACGCGTACTTACCCGAGCACCGTCCGCTGAACTGGCTGACAATCAAACCGATCAAGACAGCTTACCTGACTACCCTGAGTTGGATGCCATCATTGCGTATCATATGGACGAAAAACTAAGTGCCGCCGATATTATTCAAAAAGGCCATGCGCCCGACGTGGTTCATCATGTCATCAAATTAATCAAACGTCATGAATATAAACGACGCCAAGCCGCCCCCGGCACAAAAATCACACCCAGGGCATTTGGGCGAGACTGGCGCTATCCGATTACATCAGGGTTTTGAAAACATCACGACGTGAGGCTGATAAAATCATTTCACCAGGTTTTTCAAATAAATTTTCTGATGGCCTTGTGGTGCGTTAATAAAAAACAACTTGATTTAAATGCGGTCTGTATAATATACTTTAAATCACAACAAATACATTTAGGTAAACATTATGTCTAAATCTCATTTAAATAGTATAAATGATTTGTTAAAGAAAAAAACACTGAGTCAAGCTCAAGTCGAAGAGATTGAAATGCACTTTAGAGAAATGTTAGATATTCAAGAAGTGAACGATAATCGTCAAGGTATTATAAATAAAAGACAAAATGTTTTTGATGAATTTCAAAAGCAAGTAAACGATGAAGGAACATGTGTTATCACGTTAACACCAGAAGAGCTCAATCCTAAAGGGATTCGTTGCCAACAAACATTTGCAAAGCAAGCAACGGAAGCTGCGCAGGCCGTGAATGCATGGTTTCGAGCCACAGCAGAGCTTTCTTTAAATTTATACGACATACTGTCTGATACCTGGATTGACAAATACGCCAACACAACCGACACAACAAAGAAAGATAAAAAACAAGAAGCCCAAGCTATTGAGCCCCATGAACCTGTCGATTTTCTTGATACAATGGAGCGAGGAGAATCAGGTTATCAAGGACAAGTGGTTCACCCAACACATGAAGAAGAAAGCGTTACTACGGCGAGCGAGCAAGAGGAAGATGAATACCTATTATTATCAACTGAATATTTTGATCCAAATGATGTACGTTCGCGCTCAAGCACGTCTTCGACGACCAGTACACTTACTCTGGCATCATCCGGTGAACTGGACTCAAATGAAACAGTAAATCTCACCTTGGTGATAAACCATCATGGCTGCACAAGTCAGTCGCCCTCGA
>JAACPN010000041.1 GCA_009995425.1 Legionella sp.
CAGATGATATTTTGCGTGTTATTTATAAAGCCCTCTCCCCATCCCTCTCCCGAAAAAAGTAAGAGCACTGCTCATACTCCGCGTCGGGAGAGGGGGGTATCCATGCCACATTGAGCTCGATACCCCAATCAAATTCTAAGATAGTGGTGAGTAGACCAGCGGAACTTCCCCGCCAGCCCCTCGTAAAACGGTGCGTGAACCTCTCAGCTCACACCGCTTCCATTAGATAAACGTACCCACCATTCCTGCTCGCCAATGTACAAACAAACTCTTTTGTTTCTCAGCAATCCTTCTGAGAAATTTGGAGGCCTTTGTTTTACTGTTTCCGAGTGACTTGTATTTTCTCATCGCCCAAGCAACCAAGGTTTTATTAAAGTGTCGCCATACTCGATATAAAGCCGAACGATTGTATTTTCCATAATAATTTAACCATCCTTGTAGGATCGGGTTAAACCATCTGGCTATCTCGTTCAGTTCTATGTCGGTGCGATTCCTTAGATTACTTTCCCTAATGGTTGCGCGCATCGATTTTAACGCAGGTTTACTCGCTGCGGGTACAAAACCGGTAAATATTTCACCAGTTTTGTTGTTCTTACACCCACGCGCTCTGAACTCATATCCTAGAAAATCAAACGATTTGTTAAGTTGGTTCTGTCTGCGATTGCCATCTTTGCAGTATACAATCTTCGTTTTATCCGGGTGCAGCTCAAGCCCACATTCCTTGAAGCGATTTGTTAGCTCAGACAATAATTGTTTGGCCTCCTCCTCTGTATTGCAGTGCGCCAGGCCATCATCAGCATAGCGGCACCATGGAACATTGGGATGATTTCTTTTCATCCAGATATCAAACACATAATGCAAAAACAGGTTACTTAACACAGGACTAATGACCCCGCCTTGCATAACGCCTCGGGTTTTCTCTTGAAGAGACCCATTCGGTAATTGTAGAGGCGTTTTTAGCCATCTTTCTATGTAGAGTGTTACCAGTTTATCGTCAGTATGTTTTCTGACCGCTTTCATCAGAAGCGAGTGATCTAAATTATCAAACAAACCACGAATATCGTACTCTAAAATCCAGTCATACTTCCAGCAGCGCTGGCGAGTTATTCCTACGGCGTCTAACGCAGACTTATTGGGTCTGTATCCATAGGAATCTGGAAGAAAGCACGATTCAACCTTAGGCTCAAAGATTAATTTAATCACCATTTGGGCGATTCTATCAGCCACTGTCGGCACGCCTAAAATCCTTTCCCCTCCTGATTTCTTCGGTATGGGAACTGCTTTTACTGGCGGTGGAAAATAACTACCAGATGACATGCGATTCCACAGTTTGTAGAGATTGTTTTTCAGATTTCTTTCAAAATCTTCCAAGGACTCATGATCAACACCTGCCGCTCCCGCGTTTGCTTTTACAAGCTTATGTGCTTGTACAAACAACTTCTTCGAAATGTTGAATGGTTTTGTTTTCTCCAAAATTTCCTCCTGAGATCTTCTCAGTTGAACAGTGAATCAACCTATCTAACGCAACCCCTTCGCTCCACCACCATTACAGCGGCTTCATCACTAATACGAGTTGCTCCGTCCCAGTGCTTTGTATCAGTACTCTCACCCTTAGAGTTTCAACTCCTTGGATTTCTCCCTTAACATCAAAACGACTGGTTCCCGCAGTTCCATAAGAAAGCCCAGATCAGACTCACGCCATCTATACGCCGGATCCCACCCACGCAGAACTTAGGTACCCCGTGGACTTATCCTGAGAATTCGTAACGTCCTCAGTTTTGGTTTCACTTAAATTTAACGACGCGTCGACAATGGTTCAGTGCAATTCGTCTTTCTGATCCTTACCTTGCAGTATTTACATACCACTTTCATCAACGCTCACGACCGCCACTCTTAATGACCGCCGCTTGATGTGGTTTGAAGCCCGCTCCTAATAGCCGACTTCGGTGGACCTACCACCATCTTCCTTATAGCTTTGAATTCAGTGCTAAGTCCTTTTAGCACCTCTTTGCGCCTGCGGCGCACTTACGAAAAAATAATTTCAAATGCACCCAAAGAGCGCTAAATTACTGAGATTTTTTTATCACCGGGAATTGCTGTTGTATTACTCTTTTAATCTCGTCATATTTTTTCTATTCTATATATTATAAAAATCAAGGAACGGTTACTGTGATTGAAAAAAAGGAACGCGAAGAATATATAAAGCATGAAAAAGAAGAACAGCAAAAGCGCGAAGAACTTCTGAAAGCATTTGACAGAATCAAAGCGGCTCAAGAGCAGCAACAAGCTCAACAACAGCAATAGTATTTTATCGTTCTACGATGCAATTCTAGATTTAATAGAAAGCGTTAAAAACATGCGATCCGCGAGCAATTGTATCCATGGCCAAAGAAGTACGGTGGTCACGATAGGTAACAGACTGGATAGATGTGAACCTTGATAACCTAAGACAAAGCCTGTGACCAGTAATATACATTGGTAAATCAAGCAAAAGATGCCGAGCCCTAGCATTTGATAACCAATGGTAAACAAGCGAAAACGTTGGGCACTGCTCGATGCAATCCAAGCCGTAATGAGTAACGCACACGCATGTTGGCCCATAAGTCCTGCATCAAGTGCATCAAGCCCTAACCCAATCAATAAAACAAAGCTTACACTGCATCCCTTTGGAATGCTCCATTGTAAATAAAGAACCAACATGAGCCCCCATAGCGGCCAAAACAACTCTAAGGGCTGGGGTAGTGGTATAATACTTAAAATAAAAACATAGCATGAGGCCAGCAATAAACGTATGCGAGAAACTGTCATAAGTTAACCTTTTGTTTTTTTAATCTGGCATTTACTTCTTGACTTAACTTCGTTTTTTGTTCGTCCGGCCAAACCAACAACACCAAATGATTGTGTGCAAGAGCGGTCAGTGGACGCACACGCACGCGTATAAAATCTTCACCAGGCATTAATTTCACCGTCTCAACTACGCCGACTGGATAACCGGCTGGATACTGTCGACCAAGCCCGGACGTAAGCAAAACATCCCCTTCCTGTACGGATACAGTTTTTGGAAGATGAATCAGTGACAAGTGATCTGGGTGATTTGTGCCATTTAATATCGCTTTTTCACCTGTGCGTTGGTTTAATACAGGTACTGCACTGTTTGCATCAGAGATCAGTAAAATTGTGCTCGTTCTTAAACCTACATCAATCACCTGCCCCATGACGCCTTCGGTATCCAGAACCAACTGCCCGAGCACAACTCCGGCTTGCTTTCCTTTGTTTATAATCACAACGTGGCGTGTATGACCGGTATTTACAGCTAAAACATCCGCCGCCATCGAGCGATGCTTAAGCGATTGGGATAGATCCAGCAACTTTTTGAGGTCTGTATTTTCATCTTGAAGTCTTAAGGTCTGCATATTTTGATTTTGAAGATACAATTGCTGGTATCGTAATGCGTTATTTTCAGCAATAAGGGCTTGTTTACTTGTCCAGGTCAAGCTGGCCCATCTAAGCAAACGAACCGGTGCATCCATAACGTATTGGACCGGATATATAAAACACGAAAACATGCGATGAACCGGCATATTCCCATAATGATGGTCGGCAAACATAAACATCAAAGCAAGCAAAATCGCAAGAGAGAACTTCCATCCCTTTTGATGTGCTTGCTGAAAAAGTCTACCGCGTTGTTTATTCTGTTGAAAGAAAATCACCGCCTCTCAAATCCATAGTTTCCAATGCTTTACCGCCACCACGCGCTACACACGTTAAAGGATCTTCAGCAACCAGCACAGGTAGACCCGTTTCTTCCATCAGTAAAATATCTAAGTTTTTGAGCAAAGCACCACCACCGGTGAGCACCATGCCACGCTCAGCAATATCGGCAGCAAGTTCAGGTGGAGCAAGCTCAAGTGCAGCACGTACTGCTCCAACAATCCCAGACAACGGCTCTTGGAGCGCTTCAAGGATCTCTGCGCTGCTCAACGTAAAGCTACGCGGAATACCTTCGGCCAAATTACGCCCTCGAACTTCAATTTCAAATAAATCACGACTTGGAAATGCTGATCCAATTTCGTGCTTAATACGTTCAGCGGTTGTTTCACCAATCAACGTACCGTAATTACGGCGCACATATGAGATAATCGCATCATCAAATTTATCACCGCCAATACGTACAGACTGATGATACACAATACCGCTCAATGAAATAATGGCGACTTCTGTTGTACCACCACCAATATCAACCACCATCGAACCACTGGCTTCTTCAACCGGCATACCCGAACCCAAGGCTGCAGCCATAGGCTCTTCAATAAGAAATACTTCTCGAGCACCTGCGCCCATCGCCGATTCACGAATCGCACGTCGCTCAACCTGTGTTGAACCACAAGGCACACATACAAGCACACGAGGACTCGGACGTAAAAACTTATTTTCATGCACTTTATGAATAAAGTGCTGTAACATTTTTTCTGTTACAAAAAAATCTGCGATAACCCCATCTTTCATGGGACGAATTGCATTAATATTGCCGGGCGTGCGCCCAAGCATACGTTTTGCTTCAAGACCAACGGCAGCCACACGCTTTTGTCCTGCTTCATTTCGTAAAGCAACCACAGACGGCTCATTAAGAACAATCCCAGCATCTCTTACATAAATTAGGGTATTTGCTGTCCCTAAATCAATGGATAAATCGTTTGAAAAGACCCCTCTTAACTTCCTAAACATAGCCGTCACTACCTTATTTTCATGTGCTAAAAATTTTAACTCAAATTGAAAGGAAAATCGACCATCTTTTACGTCTCTTGTGATTTTTTATTCAGCTTCGTGTAAGCGTCATCCAAAGCAAATACATGCTCAAGACTGTTTGCAAGTGTTTGATCATGTGTGACCACAATCAATGCAGTGTTCATGGATGTGTTGAGCTCTAACATGACTTCAAAAACATGTTCCGCTGTTGATCTATCTAAATTTCCTGTGGGTTCATCAGCTAAAACACACAAAGGTCGAGGTACCAAAGCTCGTGCAATGGCCACACGTTGTCGTTCACCACCGGATAGTTGAGCAGGTTTATGGTCAACACGTGAGATAAGGCCTACACGGGTCAGCATTTCATAGGCTTCTTCACGTGCATCGTGGATATCACGACCTGCCAAAACCAACGGCATGGTGACGTTTTCTAGCGCAGAAAACTCGGGCAATAAATGATGAAATTGATAGATAAAGCCAAAACGTTGATTTCTACAACGACAACGATCGTGCTCAGTAAATACTTGCCAATCATGCCCCTCGACCAAAACCTCACCACGGGTGGGTTTGTCTAAACCACCTAATAAGTGCAACAACGTACTTTTTCCAGAACCCGATGGGCCAATTATGGCTAACCGTTCACCTTGATGAATCGATAAATCAAGGTTATGGAGCACAGGAAGCGTCATATCACCATCATGATACGATTTACTTAAATTACGACACTCAATCAAACATTCAGTCATGATGCAGGGCCTCCGTGATCACGGTTTTTGATGCGCGCCAAGCTGGGTAAATGGTCGCCAAAAAACTCATGGCAAGTGCTACAGAACATACCGTCACAACATCAGACAAAAGTATTTTTGACGGCAAGTAATCCACAAAATATATATTCGATGATAATACCTGAATTCCAAGCATGGCTTGCAAGGCATTGACAATATCTGTTGCGTTATAAGCGAGCAATAAACCTGCGATAAGCCCTATTAACGTTCCAAACATACCAACCAGCATACCTTGAACGATAAACACACTCAAAATAAAACGTGGTGTTGCCCCCATGGTCCGTAAAATAGCAATATCTGATTGCTTATCATTCACCAGCATGACAAGCGATGAAATTAAATTAAATGCAGCCACGGCAATAATCAGCAATAAAATTAAAAACATCATGGTTTTTTCCATTTTAACCGCCTGAAAAAATGCACCAAATTGTTGGGACCAATTGCTCACTCGATAATTTTCACCCAATTCACGTTCAAGCTGAGCGCTTAATGGGATTGCAGCGTATGTATCATTAGTTCGCAATTTAAGGCCTGTGATCGCATCGCCTAATTGCATCAACTTCTGCGCGTCATTTAAGTCAATTAATGCGAGCTTACTATCAAAATTAAATCCAGTTCCTGCTGAAAAAATCCCAACAACCGTAAAACGTTTAAAGCGTGGCTCCATACCTGCTGGTGTCACCGTTGCTTTAGGTACCATCACGGTCACTTTATCACCGACCATCACACCCAAATTATCAGCCAGACCTCGGCCCAGTAACATACCAAAATGAGGAAGCTGATTCATATCACCTAATAAAAGCTTATCTTTCAGGTTTATGAGTTTATTTTCTTCTTCAGGTAATATACCTGACAACATGACTGGCGATACTTGACCATCATAGGTCAATAAACCTTGCCCTCCCACAAATGGAGCGGCGGCTTTTACCCCAGAGATCGCCTGCATTTTTTTAGCAAGGTTTTGCCAGTCTTGAATAACGTCCTCGGTGCCTGTTATCGTGATTTCAGGTGCCATACCAAAAAATCGCTTATGAATTTCTTCATCAAAACCATTCATCACCGACAGAACTGTAATTAATACCATAACACCCATACCGATACCCAACATCGATGTCATTGATATAAACGAAACAAAATGTGTTTTTTTTCGTGAGCGTGTATAACGCAGTCCCACATAAAGAGCGAGCGGCTTGAACATAATCCAGCAAGGCCTAATAAATAAATTAATTAGAACGAGAATTCTAGTAAAAACAAACACAATAAGATAGTAAAATCCTAGTAATTCATAAATTTTTCTTATTTTTTGTATTGTTTCTTGGCTCTGCTTAGGTATAATAGCGTTCTCAGGCCGTGGTGGCGGAATTGGTAGACGCGCCGGATTCAAAATCCGGTGATGGTGACATCGTGTGGGTTCGATTCCCACCCTCGGTACCATTAAATTACTTTAATACAGTTCTTAATGATACGAAACGGCCCGTAACCTCATGATTTTTCAATCTTTGATTTTAAGTATTTAAGCCACCTTACCGTGACTTTGGTTGGTTTTCAGTTATGTCTTCAGGCGTGTCTTTAAACACATCACATCGACGCATCTGGATTAAAAACGGAATAAAACCAAACGTAAGTACAAACGTGGCTTCATAAAGCCCAAGCCATCCTAAGCTCTGCTCTAATCCGGCGCCAATCGGACCGGATAGAATGCGAGGTAACGACGCAACCCCAACAAGCAATGAGAATTGCGTTGCCGTAAATCGACGATCGACCCAACGCATAAAAAAAGCCACCAACGACGTTGTTCCCATGCCTGCTGCTAAATTATTACAAACCACAGCTACGGAAAAAAGCATGATATTTTGACCTGTCATAGCCAAAGCAACAAACAATAAATGACTAAACGCCTGAAACAAACCAAAAATCCAAAGCGCTTTATACAGTGAATAGCGGGTAAGTAGTAATCCTGCAACAAGACCGCCCGAAATAACAGCGACCATCCCCATCACTTTATTCACGTAACCTATCACATCCAATGAAAATCCTAGACCTTGAATTAAAAAAGGCATAACAATTCCACTGTTTGTGGTTGTAAACGCTTCTGCTAATTTATAAAACAGAATAAACCCTAAAATTGGAAAAATACCAGGTCTAAAAAACAGCGCTTTGGTTGGTGCAACAAATGATTCCCAAAAGCCTGTGGCTTGCTCCAATTGACCGCTCACAGGCTCAGGACTCCATAAAATAGTCCCCATACCCAGAAGCATTAAAAAACCCATGATACGATACGTCACGGCCCAGCCAAGATGATGCGCCATAATTAAGCCCAATCCACCTGAAAGCAATAAGGCAGCTTGATAACCGCATACAGCAAACGAAGCCCCTAGCCCGTGCTCTTCTGAACGTAAATATTCTGTTCTGTGTGCATCGATACCAATATCTTGTGTTGCAGAACAAAACGCTAAAAGAACACCAATAAACGCCATGAATCCAGGTGATGTCAGAGGAGAAAGCCAAGCGAGTGAATTAAATCCAAGAAGAAGTAATAATTGCGTCATAAGAATCCAGCTACGCCGCTTACCCAATGAACCCAGAGAAAAGCGATCAAGAACGGGACTCCAAATAAAACGGTAGATATAAGGTAAACCAATTAAACTTAACATGCCGGTGGTCATAACTGAGGCACCAGCAGAAGAAAACCAAGCTTGCAAGGTTCCTCCGAGAAGAGCCAAAGGCAATCCCGAAGAAAATCCCAGCAAGAAAACAACCAAAAGACGTTTATTCATGTATAAATCATCTCTTAATCATCTTAGGCATATACCCATCTTATTTTTTAGCTTCAGATTTTACATCAACTAAATGAACATTAAAAATCAATGTTTCGTTTGGACCAATTGCGCCACCAACATTACGCGAACCGTAAGCTAGGTTAGCTGGAATATAAAGTTCCCATGTTGAACCTTTTGGCATGAGTTTGAGAGCTTCGGTCCAACCTGGAATCACTTGTGTTAATTTGAAACTAACCGGTTTACCGGCTTTTTCGGTGCTATCAAATACTTCGCCGTTCAATAACCGTCCTGTGTATTCAACCGTGACCATATCTTCAGCCGTTGGCTTAACACCTGTGCCTGCTTGAATCACTTTATATTGCAAACCACTTTCTAAAGCAACCACGCCATCTTTTGTTGCATTCGTTTTTAAAAACGCTTCACCTTTTTTCTTATTCTCTTCGGCTTGTTGATTCAATTCTTTGCTACGCTTTTCCATCAGTTCTTTCTCAAAATCACCCAGCACTTTTTTCATTTCGGCTTCGGTCATCAGTAATTTCTCACCATGCATACCATCAGCAACACCTTTTGCAAAAACATCAGGATTAATAGAAATACCTTGTTTTTTTAAGTTAACACCTAAATCAGAACCTATGCTATAAGAAACTTTATCTTCCGTTGTTTTTAATTCAATTGCGTTCGAAGCTGCAAATAAAGGTACAGACACCACGACTCCGAGTGCGCCCGCGATCCATTTTTTCTTCATAAATAACATCCTCTTTATTTTCTTGATTAATTAACGTGGTCACGCCCACGACGCCATCGAGATTTATTTTGCCTAAATTAAGTTTGAATTACCAGCCTATTCCATTACTATAATAAACCTTATGACTAATTATTCTAAAATGCTCACAGTGAGCCAACTTAATCGACAGGTGCGTCTCTGGCTTGAAGAAGACATTGGCCTGGTCTCTGTCCAGGGTGAAGTCTCAAATTTAAGCAAGCCAGCTTCGGGGCACTGCTATTTTTCGCTTAAAGATACAGGCGCCCAGTTGCGCTGTGTTTTTTTTAAAAATCGCCATACGGCCAACTCAAAGCAAATTTTACAACACGGTCAACAACTTATTTTACGTGGCACGCTCAGTGTTTATGAAGCACGTGGCGATTATCAATTGATCGTTGAGTCCGTTGAGGCCGCAGGTGAAGGTGATTTATACCGAAAATATGAAGCGCTTAAACTTAAATTAACCGCTTTAGGTCTGTTTGATTCTTCACGAAAAAAAACATGGCCCGTTTACCCAAACACCATCGGTTTAATCACCTCGCCCACAGGTGCTGCTATACGTGATGTTCTGACCACCCTTGCACGTCGCTTTCCGTTAGCAACCGTGCGCATCTATCCCAGTGATGTTCAAGGTAAGCAAGCCGCACCTCAATTAGTGCAGGCTATCCAACGTGCTAATCATGAGGCATGCTGTGATGTTCTTTTGCTTGTACGTGGCGGAGGAAGTCTTGAGGATTTGTGGTCTTTTAACGACGAGGCCCTCGCTTATGCTATTGCCGAAAGTAGTCTTCCGATTATTTCTGGTGTAGGTCATGAAACGGATTTCACCATTGCTGACTTTGTTGCTGACCATCGCGCAGCAACACCCACAGCAGCTGCAGAAACCGTGACTCCAGATCAGGTACAATTACATGCGCATTGCGAACGGCTCCATCAGCGCCTGGTTATTGCGATCAATCGATATTTAGAGCATCAACGCAAGCACCTGACCTATGCGTCAAAAAGCCTACGTGCCCCTAAATACCTACTGCAATCACATAGCCAAACACTGGATTACCTCACGCGTCAATTGCACACCTTAATTCCAAGATGCATCGACGATAAAAAGCAAGCTTTACAACAACTTTCGCTGAAATTACATGCGTTAAGTCCCTTGGCTACTTTGAATCGAGGCTATGCTATAGCCAAACAAGGGCAGCATGTACTACGCCGTAGCCAAGATGCGGCGATAGGATCCAAATTCTCGCTTCAACTCGATGAAGGAAGACTAACATGCGAGGTCATATCTCATGATGAATAATATCATGGAAAGTGTGCTTTTTATTGCTACGCAAATCCAACTCAACCTAGAAAATCTTGCCTGGATTACACTTATTTTATGGGGTGCTTATTTTGTTAACCAGGCTTTAGGCCAGCGTCTTTTGTTTTTGGGTATTGTGCCACGCAAAATTTACGGTTTATTCGGTATTTTTTTTGCTCCATTTCTACATGCTAATTTTAATCACTTATTTTTTAATACGATTCCTTTATTGGTGTTAAGTGCTTTTATTTTAGTTAACGGTATGCCGTATTTTATACTGGCAACATTTTTAATTACGGTAATCAGCGGTGTGCTCATTTGGCTTTTTGCAAAACCTGGTTTACACATAGGCGCGAGTGCCGTTGTCACAGGTTATTGGGGACTTCTGGTTACAGGTATATACCAAGAAAGCTCTGCCACAACGATCTTACTTGGCGTCGTGAGTTTGTATTATTTTGCAGGTATTTTCTTTGGTATTTTTCCAACGAAGCGTGGTGTTTCTTGGGAAGGTCATTTATTTGGTTTGCTTGCTGGAATTGCCACAGCATTTATTTTAATTTAATTTTTATTTAAGGCCGTGTGCAACTAATTCATACGGCGTTTCCAAATATCCATTAAAACCATTGATATATCAGCATGATAACTATATGATTCTTTCCAAGTATTTCCAATAAATTCCAAGTCGATCCAAAATAATTTGGATCGTTTTTTGGATCGATGAGCCTCTTAGTCCAAAGGCTTTATCACACGCCATTAACCGCATTCAAGATCGCGTAGGTATCCCCCACTGGACAGCACATGACCTACGCAAAGAAGCTTTAATTCGCTGGAGCGAATATCTTCAAAATTTATTACATGATAATGTGGTGCCGCTTCAATGCAGACAAGTCCAACATGGAAAATAATATCGTAAATCCAATCATAAGGAACAGTAAACGATGAGCGTAGAACAAAAATCCCAGTTTATTATTTATCAAACTGAGACAGGACAAACTAAAATTGATGTGCGCTTGGAGAGTGAAACGGTTTGGCTTTCTCAAAAACATATGGCTGAACTATTTCAAGTTACAAAATCCACAATTAGTGAACACATAAGTAATATTTATCAGGAAAAAGAACTTACAATAGGCGCAACTGTCCGGAATTTCCGAACAGTTCAAACTGAGGGCACTCGTAATGTCACACGGGAAATTGAACATTACAACCTCGACATGATTATTTCTGTAGGCTATCGCATTAAATCACATGTAGCTACACGTTTTCGTATCTGGGCAACTCAAAATCTAAACGAATATATCACCAAGGGCTTTGTGCTGGATGATGAACGACTAAAAAATCCCGATCAGCCCTTTGATTATTTTGAGGAGCTCATTCGTCGTATTCAAGATATACGCACTTCTGAAAAACGTTTCTACCGTAAAATCACTGATATTTATGCGACCAGCGTAGACTATGATCCCACACTGGATATCAGTATAAAATTTTTCACAACCGTCCAAAACAAACTACATTGGGCAATTACAGGCCAAACAGCGGCAGAAATCATTAAATCTCGTGCTGATGGATCTAAACCTAATATGGGGCTTACTAACTGGCGCGGCACTGTACCAAGAAAACAGGATGTAAGCATTGCTAAAAACTTCCTCAATGAAACCGAACTGACTGCTCTTAATAACCTGGTAGAGCAATATCTTGTGTTCGCTGAAGGGCAAGCCATGCGCCGCATCCCAATGAACATGGCTGATTGGGTTAAAAAATTAGATGGCTTCTTATCCCTTAATGACAGAGAAATTTTATCGCATGCAGGCAAAGTATCGCATGAGCTAGCCAAACAAATTGCAGAACACGAATATGATGTATTTCATCAAAAACAACTTGAAGCAAATGCCTTTATAGATGGTGACTTTGAAAAAACTATCAATCTTATTGCAAACGTAGGCAAAAAACCAAAACAAAAAAAAGATGAGGGAACAACCCTATGAATAAAGGATCAATAAAAAAGGTTAGTATCAAAGATGAGCTTACCGAATTTCTGCTCTATACCTCCCCAAATGGGGAAGTTAAAGTTGAAGTGTTATTAAATAATGAAACGCTATGGTTGACTCAAAAACGCATTGCTGAACTATTTGGTGTCCAACGCCCAGCAATTACCAAGCATTTAAAAAATATATATGAAGATGGCGAGCTGCAAGAAAATAGCACAAGTTCCATTTTGGAACATATGGGTGATAATGGGCAATTGTATTCAACAAAATACTATAACCTGGATGCCGTCATTTCAGTGGGCTATCGAGTCAACTCCACTCAAGCGACACAGTTTAGGATTTGGGCAACTAATCTACTCAAAGAATACATTATCAAAGGTTTTGCTCTTGATGACGAACGTTTAAAAAATGGCCGTTATTTTGGAAAAGACTATTTTAACGAATTGCTCGAGCGAGTTCGCTCGATCCGCGCAAGTGAACGACGCATTTATCAAAAAATCACGGATATTTTTGCTGAATGTAGTATTGATTATGATCCTAAATCTGAAATTACACGTCAATTTTATGCACATGTGCAGGATAAATTTCATTTTGCGATCACAGGTAAAACTGCTTCAGAAATTATCTATACCGAAGCAGATTCGACTAAGCCTTTGATGGGTATGATGACTTACAAAAACGCACCTCATGGCCGTGTTTTAAAATCTGATACCACCGTTGGTAAAAATTATCTCCATGAAAAAGAAATTAAAACGCTTGAACGTACTGTCACAGCATTTTTTGATTATATTGTGTAACGTCTCAGACTAAACAACCTATTCCTCTAGGTTTTGTCTCACCCTACTTTAGTGTTTCATCAGTTTTTTTCTAGCCATTCCCCGCAGAT
>JAACPN010000042.1 GCA_009995425.1 Legionella sp.
TAAGTTGTTAATGAACTTCGCCTCAAAGCGTGCTGTGCATTCTACCGATTTTTATTTAAGAGTCAACGCCTTTTTTCACTTTTTTTGAACTTTAATTAAAAGTTTTTTTCCGCATGTTATCTTGTACCTATATAATGATAAAAATCATGATCTTTAACAAATCAAAATAAACCACGGAACCCAAGGTTACAATAGGCTTTATTTGGGTACAATTCAGTCATTTTTATCTATTTTATGGACCATCAACTGATGAATATAAAGCAACCCCACACGATTCTAGACTTTTTTGCACAACAAGCACGTCGTAACGCACAAATCTACCCAGGTGCTGCACGAGAGTTAGCTTATAACACGTTACGTACAGCACCACCACGTAACCTATCGGGCATGAGATCGTTATTCCCGGCCCCCATGTTCGAGCCAACAGATAACGAAAGCAGCAACGATGAACAAGACAATACGTTTGCATTGAATCCGTAACACATGTACAGACATGATCTACGCTTTTAACTTAACGTTCAAAAAATTCAAACGTATTTTTTGAACAGCAATTGCTCCAAATCCATAAAGGGCAGCAAACGGTAATCCTAAAAAAAACCACCCTAAGGTCACATAGCGGTAAAGATTCAAAGGTTTTAATATAGCGTCTAAGTTACGATAAAAAGCAAACAGTTGGGGACGATGCGAAGGAATAATATGAACGGACTTTTCTATCAACTTGGCTGCTCGACGCCCAGATTCGGCGGCACTTTCCATCTCAAACATATCGGTTTCTGTTTTTGTATAGGCTGCGGCAAAGTATAAATTATTAAATCGTGTTTTGTTATTAGGCCTCAAAAACCACGTTCCTTTGTTGGTACTAAATTTAGGTTCGTCTGTCTCAAGAGCATGCCCATTAAAACGGTATGTATCCCAAACGTTGTAATCTATGACTTGAACCGTGTTAAGTAACAAATAATCGCCTAATTCAGAATGGGTTATTTGATACCAAACTTCTTGTTGTATTTCTTCATGTGAGCAATGAATAAAAGGTTTTTTAATAAATAATCCCGGACGGCTCGGATCACACAGCCCGACCGACCATACATCGGCAGCATCAACATAAGTTTTGTTCCAAATAGCCCCTTGTGGCTCAATCACTAACTGCCATGGACTATCAGGAATGTACATCGCGGTATGGTTACTTGGCATCACAATTTTTTTATCAAAATACAATTGCATTCCAACCATAAGTTGATAGCCATTTTGAGCCAGTTCAACAATCTCTGGTGAGCTTAGCGATGGTATTTTGGCAACACTATCGACCGGTAAACAACAAAAAAAGATGTCGCCTGAAATTTCACTGTTTGCTATCATAACATGGGTGACGCGATCACCTTCGGTGTGTATATCCGTTACCTCATGATCTAAGTGAAATATAACGCCACAATGTTTAAGATATGCTTGCCAGTGTTCGAACCACGCCTCGTTCGTTGGGCCATTCATAACACTGATAGGACGATTAAGCAGTTTAAATGACTCAAGGGTTTTGATCGTTGAAGGCACATTAACACGTAAAACCTCCACGCCAAGAAAAGGCCCCATAATATCGATGATATATTTTCTCATGTCGTGGCAAAGAGAGCGATCAGGATCGATATAATCATTCCACGTTAAATTATCCATATGATTCAATCGTTCGGTTGAAATCATAACACAATAGATAATTTTACGGATGACGCGCCATTTTTGTTTAAAAGGGATCCCTCTGAATGCACGCCTCATCTCCCATAAAGTTTTTGGCCGATTATTCATATGGAAAATAGTTTGCTTGTCTGCAATAAGATAATCATGAATATCGATGAGATTATCATGCACTGTTTTATTAGGATCGTTGATGAGGGGTATTTGTTTAAAAATATCACGCAAGTTATGATAATTGGGTCCATAAATGCGCCATGAATATTCCGTAGGCAAGGGCGTATTATTTTTTTTCTTAACACCACTTCGTGCCATGCCGCCAATGACAGACTTTTTGTCATAAATATGAATGTCATCATCGCGTCCACTGCGAATGAGTTCATGAGCAACGGTTAAGCCCGCGATACCTGCTCCTAAAATAACGACTTTTTTCATGAATGATGTCTCGATAAGGCGGTCTTTACGTCATGTATTAGCCGCTATGAGTATGCATTCATCATGATATAAATCACCTCGCTCAGCAAGTACATGAATACCCTAGTAGTGTTCTCAAAATTCTGTTAAGATGCTTCGCTCACGATGGTGGCCTTTAGGGTATCCTCGCATCGATAGACTGTGAATCCCGTCAGGTCCGGAAGGAAGCAGCGGTAATGGTTGATTCGAGTGCCGGGGCATCGCTCTTCAGGCTGCCACCCATTTGATTTAAAATCCTCAAAGAAAGCGTGTATTTATGAGCTATATCGCACTTGCACGAAAATGGCGGCCTCGAACATTTGCTGAACTTATCGGCCAAGAGCACGTCACTCAAGCTTTGATTAACTCACTTACTCGTGATCGCTTACATCATGCCTATCTTTTTAATGGTACGCGGGGCGTGGGTAAAACCAGTATCGCGCGTCTACTCGCAAAAGCCATCAATTGCGAGCATGGACCCTCACCCGAACCCTGCCTGACATGCGATACCTGCCTTGCCATTGAGCAAGGACGTTATATTGATCTTATTGAAATCGATGCGGCATCCAAAACACGCGTCGAGGATACACGTGAATTACTCGATAATGTCTCGTACACTCCAACACAAGGTCGTTTTAAAGTCTATCTTATTGATGAAGTCCACATGCTTTCAACGCATAGCTTCAATGCTTTACTTAAAACCCTGGAAGAGCCACCTGCACACGTTAAGTTTTTATTAGCAACAACTGAACCACAAAAACTTCCGATGACGGTTTTATCACGTTGCCTACAATTTCATTTAAAACCTCTACCGCCCGCGCTATTACAACAACATCTTGCCCATATACTCACACAGGAAAACCTGAGCTTTGATGGAGAAGCGCTGCAATTGATCGCCAAAGCTGCAGAGGGAAGTGTGCGTGATGCACTCAGTTTACTCGATCAAATCATCGCTCTCGGCGATGGATCGGTACAAACGGATGCTGTCAAACGTGCGTTGGGTTATACGCACATCGATTATACGTTTAAACTGCTTCAAGCACTCGGCACAACCGATGCAGCTGCGCTGCTAGAGGTAAGTAAGCATATTGCAAAAGAAGGCGGTCAATATCAGTATGTACTTGACGAGCTTCTTACACAGCTCCATCAGCTGAGTATATTGCAAGCATTACCCAAAACCGCATCGATAATAACATCCATCATATCCACAACGCCCGAACTTCTGGAGCTTAGTCAGCACTTCACCCCAGAAGATACACAACTTTTATATCAAATAGCCCTCAAAGGCGCTCAAGATATGTCACTTGCTCCAACCCTTGCTGTTGGATTTGAAATGACCTTACTGCGTATGCATACGTTTAGACCCGCATCGTCGGTCACGACACCCGCGTTAGCGTATCAACAAACAACCCAAACAGCTCCAACGTCTACGCCAGCTTTAGTGCCTGCTACGACACCGATAAAATCATCGAAACCAGACACTCCCAAAACCCAAGAAAAAAACACATCGGTTACTCCTTCAAAATCAAATACTTGGGCCGAAATTATTCCACAACTTAAGCTCACGGGACTTGCTCTCAATGCAGCGCAACATGCTGAATTTAAACTTCAACCGAATCATACCGCCTGCCTGCGTGTTGGAAAAAATCATCGCCCGTTATTTACGGCAAATGTCATTGAAAAACTGGAAGGTGCGCTCACTCGGTATTATGCAAAACCCATCAAATTAGCTTTACAACATGATGAGCAACAACCTGATTCGCCAGCCGAGCAAGATCGCTTACAAAAAGTTTCTGAGCGCGAAGCAGCAGATGAAAAACTGAACGCCGATCCAGCATTTCAACATCTCCAAACTATTTTCCATCTGAATAAATAATATAAATAAATTATGTTTTTTTTTAACAGATGACCTATAATTAAAAACAACATTATAAAAAGCGAGGTTATTATGGTTGACTTAGGGCAAAATATTGGCAATCTAGTTAAAGAAGCTCAAAAAATGCAAGAGCGCATGCAACAAGCACAAAAAGAGCTAGGCGAACTCATCGTTGAAGGCCGCTCGGGTGGCGATATGGTCACGGTTAAGTTAAACGGCCGGCATCAAATGATGGATTTACGTATTAAACCTACTGCCATGGATGAAGATACGGATTTCTTAAGTGAGCTTGTGATTACAGCCTACAATGATGCACTGAAAAAAATCGAAGACGGTTCAAAACGAAAAATTCAGTCATTAACCGAAGGTCTTAATATTCCGACGGATCTCATGGAAAGAATGAAAAAAGAAGGTGAAAAAAACGACGATAAAGCGTAATAAACAGCGTATGGATACTTTATCTGTTTTAATCGACGCGCTTCGTTGCCTTCCCGGCGTTGGGCCTAAATCGGCTCAACGCATGGCGTTTCATCTTTTACAACATCAACGTCCTCGTGGACTTCATTTGGCTGCAAGCCTCAGTGAGGCCATGCAAACCATCAAGCATTGCATACAGTGCAATAATTACACCGATCATGATTTGTGCCTGCTTTGTCAGAATTCATCGCGCGAACAAACCACGCTTTGTGTTGTCGAATCACCGGCGGACGTACTTGCCATCGAACAAAGCCATGCTTATCAAGGTTTATATTTTGTTCTGATGGGAAAAATATCCCCTCTTGACGGCATAGGCCCAGAAGATATTGCATTAGATCGCCTTAAATCACGCGTTGCAGACGGCGATATCACCGAAATTATTTTAGCTTTAAGCCCTTCGGTTGAAGGTCAAACGACCATTCATTTTATTCAAACACTGCTTAAACCCTATAACATCAAGATAAGCCAACCGGCACATGGTATTCCCGTAGGTGGTGAATTAGAATTTTTAGATGGCAACACGATAAGTCGTGCACTCAACAACCGTGCAGCGCTTCATTTATTCGAAGACACTAATGCTCGCGCTTTTTCACCGATTGAATAATACGAACACTTTTGACCATATGATTACCCACTTTGAGCACTTCGATTTGATAACCATCCAGTAATAAACAGCAGCTTGCCGGTGGTATATAGCCTAAATACTCAATAATTAAGCCACTCAACGTTCTTGGCCCGAGCGCAGGTAATTGCCAACCTAAGGCTTTATTTAAATACCTCAACGTAATACTGGCATCCACAATATGTGAACCATCCATTTGAGGATAAATATCTTTACTGAGTGCTGCAATATCGGTGGTAAATTCACCCACGACTTCTTCTAGAATATCTTCCATCGTCACTAACCCCTGAAGATCGCCGTATTCATCGACCACAAAACCACTTCGACGTTTTATTTTTTGAAAATTTAAGAGCTGTACATTAAGCAACGTTGCTTCAGGAATAAAATATGCAGGCTCAATCGCATCAGCAATACTTTCAGCACTAAGATCGTCTTCAAGAATCAAATTGAGCAAACGACGCAAGTGCACCATGCCGAGCAAATGATCAAGGCTCCCACGGTAGACCGGCAAACGTGTGTGTTGAGCTGTTTCTAGCAGTTCAAGCACAGCCTGCCATGGTAAATTCAGATCTAAACCAATAATCTCACTCTTAGGAACCATGATATCTTCAACACAAGCCTGTTCAAGCTCAAGCAAACTAATCAGCATGCCCTTGTGTTCGAGGGGAAGTAAGCTGCCCGCTTCATGCATCACCACACGCAACTCTTCGCTCGAGATCACCTCTTTTTGAGCATGCATCAATGAAATACCAAAGATTTTTAAAATAAATTGTGCCATCCAGCTGACAAGACGCACCAAAGGAGCCAATAAAACTTGAAGTACCGACAACAACCATGCACACGCAAAAGCAACACGCTGAGGATAGAGGGCAGCCAATGTTTTAGGTGTCATTTCAGAAAAAACTAAAATAGCCAGCGTTAAGACCCCAGTAGCCACGGCAACGCCCTGATCGCCTGATAGACGCTGCCCAATCAACGTGCTGAGCATGGAGGCTACGATATTAGCAATCGTATTACCAATAAGCACCACGCCAAGAAAACGATCGGGATGCTTTAACAGTTTGTTAACCCGCAGCGCCTGCTTGTTTCTTTTTTTTACCAAATGCCTTAATCGATAACGATTAAGTGACATAACACCAATTTCAGCGGCTGAAAAAAATGCGGATATAAACACTAAAAAAATAACGGCCATGACTAATGTCGATAATGAAACGGACACCCGAGGTTCCTTATATAAAGCAATCAAGTTTTCATGGTATAGTATAGAGCTATTTTGGTCCATCAAGACACACGACAAGCTGAGGATAATTATGTTTGAGAATTTAACAAAACATCTAACCGAATCGATCAAACACCTAGGTGGGCAACGACGCTTCACCGAAGATAATATGAAGCCTGTATTACGTGAAGTACGCTTAGCTTTGCTTGAGGCCGATGTAGCACTCCCTGTAGTTAAAGCCTTCGCAGAAACCATTCGAGAAAAAGCGCTTGGCCTTGTGGTGACACCTCAACTAAAACCCGATCAAGCTTTAATTAAACTGGTCCATGACGAGCTTGTGGATTTGATGGGCAGTGCCCGCAGCGAACTTAATTTCAAAAGCGAACCTCCCGCAGTCTTTCTTATGGCAGGTTTACAAGGTGCAGGAAAAACAACCACCTCAGCAAAACTCGCGAAGCATCTGAAAAACATCGAAAAAAAGAAAGTCATGCTGGTCAGCGTCGACGTTTATCGACCCGCGGCAATTCAACAACTCGAAGTGCTTGCAGAAGAACTTGATGTACCTTTCTTTAAAGCAGACATAAAAGAATCACCGATTAAAATTGCTAAAAAAGCACTCGCGCACGCTAAAAAACAATTTATCGATGTACTGATTATTGATACCGCTGGGCGCTTGCATGTTGATCATGACATGATGCATGAAATTAAGTCACTTCATGCAGCAACGGCCCCAACCGAAACCCTCTTTGTTGTGGATAGCATGACGGGACAAGATGCAGCGCATACGGCCCAAGCATTCAACGAAGCGCTACCTTTGACCGGTGTTATTTTAACAAAAACCGACGGTGATGCGCGCGGCGGAGCTGCTCTATCGATACGGCATATCACAGGACAGCCGATTAAATTTATGGGTTCAGGTGAAAAAGTTGATGCACTCGAACCTTTTCATCCTGAACGTGTTGCCTCACGTATTATTGGTATGGGCGATGTTTTAAGTTTAATCGAAGAAGTTGAACAAAAAACCGATAAAAAAACCCAAGATAAGCTCACCAAAAAACTCAAAAAAGGTCAAGGCTTTGATTTTAACGACTTTAAACAGCAATTACTCCAAATGAACCAGATGGGTGGCATATCGGGTATGATGTCAAAACTACCAGGCATGAAAATGCCCGCCCATGCTGGTTCAGAAGAAGCCGCTGAAAAAACCATGAAACAAACGGTCGCAATCATTAATTCAATGACGCCAAAAGAGCGACGTATTCCAAAATTAATTATAGGCTCACGTAAGCGCCGTATAGCGATGGGCTCAGGCACACAAATACAAGATGTGAACCGCTTGCTTAAGCAATTTGAGCAGATGCAAAAAATGATGAAAAAGTTTAATAAGCCTGGAGCCATGAAACACATGATGCGCGGCATGGGTGGCATGGGTGGCATGCCCGGGGGATTTCCTGGAGGTTTTTAAATAAAAAAACAATATTTTCATTAAGGCCTTTCATTGTCTCGTTAATTTTCGTACAATGAACGCCATTTTTAGGTCATTACACTTAATTTATCATAGAGGAAAACCATGGTTGTTATCCGTTTAGCACGCGCTGGTGCCAAAAAGCGTCCATTTTATCACATCGTTGTTACTGACAGCAGACGTCGTCGTGACAGTAATCATATTGAGCGTATTGGTTATTTTAACCCTGTGGCTCGTGGACAAGAAGTTTCTTTACATTTAGAAACAGAACGTCTTGCCCATTGGAAAGGTGTTGGTGCACAACTCTCTGACCGCGTGCAATTCTTAGTAAAAAGCATGGCTAAAAACGCTGATGCCTCAAAAGCAGCACCTAAAGAAGATAAAGCAGCCTAATATCGATGCCAACGTTAGAACATGAGCGAGTTGTTGTTGGGAAGTTTGGTCGTCCACAAGGAATCAAAGGCCTTGTGCGTGTTATATCTTTCACGGAGCCTCGTGAAAACATATTGAGCTACCCTAACTGGTTTATACAGTTACGTGGTGTTTGGCACGCGATCAAACATACTGATGACAGTCTCATGTCACCGCATCTGGTAACCCGTATCGACGGTTACCCGACGCGTGAACGTGTAGCTGAGTTGACGAACGTACCGATTGCGGTACCCGCAACAGATTTACCTAAGCTGAAGCGCGGTGAATTCTATTGGCATCAATTGATTGGCATGCAGGTGATTCACGAGCATGGGCAAAAGCTCGGTGTTGTTGAGTCTCTGTTTGCCACCGGATCCAACGATGTGCTCGTTGTTGTGGGTGAAAGACGCCGACTGATCCCTTATCTGATGGATGATGTGATTCAAACGATCAATACAGACACGGGTATCATCACGGTCTGCTGGGATGTGGATTTTTAAGAGCATGCTACATCTTGGTGTGATTAGCGTGATGCCCGACATGTTTACCCCGTTAAATCAGGGCGTTGTTGGGCGAGCACTAAAAGATAAACTGGTTCAGGTGGATTATTGGAACCCACGTGACTTTGCACCGCTACCTCACCGACGGGTTGATGATAAACCTTACGGTGGTGGCCCTGGCATGGTGATGAGTTATCCACCGTTGCACCAAGCCATTGTGGAAGCACGTCTTACACTAGGGGCAACATGCAAAACCGTTTATTTAAGCCCACAAGGGCGAAGCATAAAACAAGCTGAGCTTAAGCAGCTTGCTTTAAATAAACAACCGATTCTCTTCATAGCGGGTCGCTTTGAGGGAATCGATGAACGTATTATTACCGACGATGTTGACGAAGAATGGTCACTCGGTGATTTTGTACTCAGTGGTGGTGAACTCGCGGCGATGGTCTTTATTGATGCCCTCGTACGTTTAGTTCCAGGCTGCCTTGGGCACCCGGGTTCAGCACAACAAGATTCGTTTATGGACGGTCTCTTAGATCATCCACAGTATACCCGTCCCGAGTGCGTGGATGGCAAGAATGTGCCCGATGTTTTATTAAGCGGCAACCACGCCGCCATAGAACTCTGGCGAAAAAAACAAGCTTTAGGCCAAACTTGGCTAAAGCGCCCGGATCTGTTAAAGCAAATCCGGCTAACTGACGACGACAAGCACTTGCTTGCCGAGTTTCAACAAGAGCACGGTTCGTCTTTTGACGCAGACGACCGATTTGAGGAGTGAGTCATGAGCAACGTGATCGATGCGATCAACGCTGAGCAAATGCAAGGCAAAACGATCCCAGATTTTGGCCCAGGCGATACCGTTCTGGTTCAAGTTAAAGTAAAAGAAGGTAACCGCGAACGTCTTCAGGCTTTCGAAGGTGTTGTGATTGCACGACGCAACCGTGGCTTAAACTCTGCGTTTACCGTAAGAAAAATTTCGCATAACGTCGGTGTAGAGCGTGTTTTCCAACTCTACAGCCCTGTTGTTGATAGCATCACCGTAAAACGTCGTGGTGATGTGCGCCGCGCTAAATTGTATTATCTTCGTAAACTGTCTGGTCGCGCTGCACGTATTCGTGAAAAGCTTCCACAAAGAAAATAAGCATAATCTACACAAATTACGATTAATCCTCGCGTTCAGCAACGACCGCGAGGAATTAAGTTTATCTGCCAGGTCTAAAACTAACATCATTAGGATCGTCTTTACTCTCATTTTGCGAATTTCGTACAAAATGTACTTTTCGCTTCATTTCTTGAATTAAATCAGCGAAGTTTTCGTTTGGTTTGGAAACAGTTGTCTCTATATGCTGTGGTATACTTGCCAAATGATGCTCTGCAAGATCGATCAGATTACGAAAATTAGGAACAGGAGACAAATTCTTTTGTATAGCATATGCACGATTGCTTTCATAAGCCTCAACCATCGCATCAACTTCTAAATCCTGAATTCCTTTCGCTAGAAGGATTGTTTTTATTTCCTCGGAAGAATATTCAGGTAATTCAATGGTCATCAGCCGCCTTTGCAATGCCGTACTGGCGACACGTCGGCCAGACATCGTCACAGGATTTTGGGTGCCTATCACCATGAAGCCAGGCTTTGTAACAACGCCTTCTATCGGCCGAGGATTTTTACCCATCAGCAAATCATTTAACAGCCGCTCCATCATGGGTGAGCTATTAATTTCATCAATCATAACTACAGCACCTTCATGAAAGGCTTTGATAAGTAAAGCTTCTTTTTCACTCAATGGTATACTAACAGGCATGCGATAAAATAGATTTTCTTCGGTTGTTAGATGCGTAAAATCATGAACCTCTTTGTATCCATTGGTGACTAATTCGGCGATAACCAACTCACTTTTACCAATGCCAGGCTCACCCTCGATAATCATGCCACCAAGTCCACCGCTCTTTTGCTGGATATTGAGACTGTCATATGATGTGCGACGCCATTGCCGTAACTGAATGAAATCATTCATTTGCTGTGATAACGCTTGACGTGATGGTGTGATACAAAATTGACGCGCATCGTTGATTATGTTGCGCTTTAAAGGTATTGGGTTTTTAGGCTTAAATTGCGTATCAAATTCAGCACGCTTTGTTTGAGGCACCAAGTTTTTTGCCAAGGCATAGGTGAAATGCTCAGCAATGTCCTCTAGTTTTTGTTCTGGATGATTTTGAGCACGTGTTAAGGTGAGTAACGCCATCATTTGTAATTCACGTGGCGAAATTAACACTTCTGTTTCTGAGCACGCACAAACAAAACGATACACCTCCAAAATACGCTTGGTGACGTCTTCAATCTCGATATTCGTTCC
>JAACPN010000043.1:0-236 GCA_009995425.1 Legionella sp.
GTGCTTCTCTTTTTATTCTTCTCCAAAAAATAGAGAAAAAGAAGTGAAAAAGCCATTGTTGAGTGACCGCTGGGAAATGAATTTCCTTTCTCCCCAATATTCCCGGCAGCAATAAACGATGTCTTACTCTGCTCATTATACCTTGTAATGTCATCCGGCCTGGGGCGCTTAAAAACAGGCTTTAGAATAAAGTGAGTCAATAATGGTGCTGCCGTTATTAATATCAGTAACTCCAA
>JAACPN010000043.1:562-10977 GCA_009995425.1 Legionella sp.
TACACGCTCTATGGCTTTAGACCGAGATAATGCCCATCGTCCCTTGTTAGAGTAGACGGTTTTGGCTGCCAGTTTATGGAGTATCCCATGTTTCTTCAGGTATCTGAAGAGAAATTTTCTCCTTTTGAATTGCGAGATGAGTCGGGCCCTCAGTCGTCGTCTTATTCGCGCTTCAAGTGTCTTGAATTGAGCGGGATAGGCTGTTACCTGGAAGTAATTTGCCCAACCGCGATACCAAGTATTGAAGGCGTGAAGAGAGTCTTCGAGGGTTAGGTGAGTGCCTCTTGGGGTTAGCTCTTTGATTTTGCTTTTGGCGTTACGCATGGCTATTTTTGATATGGCTACCGTGGCCTTCACCATGGTCACGCCCAAGAACTTTACCTGGCTAGACTTGGCTACTTTGCTTTTGTCTTGGTTAACCACCAGCTTCATCTTGTTCTCAATAAATTGGGAGATGTTTTCAAAAACACGTTCGGCCGCTTTACGGGACTTAACAAAAATGTTACAGTCGTCAGCGAAGCGGACGAAGGATAGTCCACGTTGTTCAAGTTTCTTATCCAGCTCGTCAAGAATGACGTTGCTGAGTAGGGGACTCAAGGGTGAACCTTGTACAGAACCTACCGTAGTTACCTCGAAACCCTGTTTGGTCATCACGCCACTTCGTAAGGTCATCCCGATGAGGCGTAATACGCGCTTATCTTCAATAACCTTAGCTAGTTTTGCGATGATTTTGTCATGGTTGATTCTGTCGAAGAACTTCGACAAATCGATATCTACGACGAATTCTTTACCGCTTTCGACGTATTGCCGAGCATTTTCTATGGCCTGATGTTGGTTTCGGTTAGGTCTGAACCCGAAGCTATTGTCAGAGAACATAGGGTCAGGAATAGGCTCTATCACCATTTTAATGGCAGCTTGTACGACTCGATCCCTTACACAAGGGATCCCAAGCGCTCTTGTTTCTCCCGGTCTACCCGGTTTAGGTATTTCCACCTGGCGGACAGGAGCTGGTTCATAGCGCCAGCTGTTGAGTTCGTCTCTGAGCTGCGCTAGCTCTTGAGCTTTATTTTGTTCAAAGTCTTTGATCGAGATTTTATCGATGCCAGGAGAACCTTTGTTCTTTTTGACCTCGTTGAAAGCTCTTTCTAAAGTCTGTTGATGCACAATGACCTCAAAGAGTCTTCGTGTTTCGTTGGGTAATGATAGTTGTTTCATGTTCTCTGTTTGACTCCTTGCACGTTAATGTTAATCTGCCGAGTTTTCAAACCTTAAGTGTACGCTCTAAGGTTGTGTTGAATTCTCGTTAGAAATCGACCATGCCGGTCGCACCTCTAATTTCAAGTGAGGCACAAGATGTAAAACAATCGCACTCAGGATGTTTTATGACCAAATCATTTCGCGACAGCGACAATTTAATCCACAGTATCTGTGGGTAAAGATGTGAATAGGTCGTGAGAAGTGAGTTTTTATGCGGTCTTAGCCTGCTTTTAAATCTTGATTCACTTGAGAAAAACATCACGCGCGTTGTATGAAATCCGAGAAATATGCCTTGGGAAAATCAAATATCACGTTTATTTATACGTTTGTTAAGATCTTTGAGACGCTTGGACAAAATTAGCATTTGGGAAGCCGGTGCGGCACATGCTATGATAATTCTTTTTATTTTAGACTATGCATACGGAGTAAGCCATGTTTGAGAAAATTCAAGTGCCTAAGGTAGGTACGTCGATTACCGTGAATACCGATGGTTCGTTAAATATACCTAATCATCCGATTATTCCATTCATCGAAGGGGATGGTATTGGTATTGATGTCACACCGGCAATGTTAAACGTTGTGGATGCAGCGGTGGCGAAAGCTTACGGTGATGAAAAACGTATTGCATGGATGGAAATTTTTGCAGGCGAAAAAGCAACGAAGCATTATGGTTCGGATGATTGGTTACCCAAAGAAACGTTAGAGGCAATTAAAGCCTTTGTTGTTTCAATCAAAGGGCCTTTAACCACACCGGTGGGTGGTGGTATTCGGTCATTAAACGTTGCGATTCGTCAACAACTTGATTTGTACACGTGCTTGCGCCCCGTACGTTATTTTGAAGGTACGCCGAGCCCATTACGCGAGCCATGGAAAACCAACATGGTGATTTTCCGTGAAAACTCAGAAGATATCTACGCAGGCATTGAGTATCAAGCGGATACGGCCGAAGCAAAACAGGTGATTGATTTTTTACAAAACACCATGGGTGTTACAAAAATTCGTTTTCCTGAACACTGCGGTATTGGTATTAAACCTGTGTCACAAGAAGGAACCACACGTTTGGTTAAAGCCGCGATTCAATACGCGGTGGATCAAGATCGTGATTCGGTGACGTTGGTTCATAAAGGTAATATTATGAAGTTCACCGAAGGTGCTTTTAAAGACTGGGGTTACGATGTTGCACGTGAACATTTTGGTGCAGCGCTTTATCAAGGTGGGCCGTGGATGTCGTTTAAAAATCCTAAAACAGGCCGACAAATTATCATCAAAGATGTGATTGCTGATGCATTTTTACAACAAATTCTGTTACGACCTGAAGATTATGATGTGATCGCGACGTTGAATTTGAACGGTGATTATATTTCTGATGCACTTGCAGCTCAGGTGGGAGGCATAGGTATTGCGCCAGGGGCAAACCTAGGCGATGGAGTTGCTGTGTTTGAGGCAACACACGGAACGGCGCCTAAATACGCCGGCCAAGATAAAGTGAATCCAGGCTCGCTTATTTTGTCAGCAGAAATGATGCTTCGGCATTTGGGGTGGCATGAGGCTGCAGATTTAATTATCCAAAGTATGGAAAAAGCAATCAAAGCAAAAACCGTGACGTACGATTTAGAACGTTTAATGCCGGATGCAACGTGTTTAAGCTGTTCTGGATTTGCCGATGCCATGATTCAACATATGAATTAAATATAAATTAAATATAAATTAAATATAAATTAATTTTTTGAAAAATAGGGAGGGATGGGCCGAGTTTACTGGCTTCATCCCTTTTTTTTATTTTGCTTTCTAAATTAAGTTTAAATAAGCGTATCGATTTACTGGCTAAATGAGATGGGAGATACTATAAAAATAGTAAGAGGAGTTTGTGATGCCGAAGGGAATAATAACCGAATATGTTGAGCGCGTCGTATTGGAATCATCGGTTGTTTCGGTACTTGAAATACCCAAAAAATACAGCGTTGTGTTGTATAACGATGATTACACGCCGATGGGTTTTGTGGTTGAGGTCTTAAAAAGATTTTTTTTATTAACCGAAGAAAAGGCAACGCAAGTGATGATGGAAATACATAAAAAAGGGCGTGCGGTTTGTGGTGTATATACACGTGATGTGGCCGAAACGATCGTTGAATTGGTTAATGATTGTTCAAGAAAAAATCAGTATCCGTTGTTGTGTGTTTTGGAAGCTGACGAAGCTTAAGCCATAGCCATATAGGAGCAACGACTATGTTAAATAAAGAACTGGAATTCACGCTAAACTTAGCTTTCAAAGAAGCCCGCGAAAAACGCCATGAATTTATGACCGTTGAGCATTTACTTCTTTCCTTGTTGGATAATCCAGCTGCGGGCAATGTGTTACAAGCCTGTGACACAAATATCGATATTCTACGACGTGATTTGATAGAGTTTATTGATGAAACCACGCCTAAAATTCCAGAAATTGAGCTTGAACGTGAAACGCAACCGACGCTAGGGTTTCAACGTGTATTGCAACGTGCGGTGTTTCATGTCCAATCGGCGGGTAAAACAGAGGTGAGTGGCGCCAATGTGTTAGCGGCTATTTTTAGTGAGCAAGAAAGCCAAGCGGTGTATTTTTTAAGGCGCGAAAATATCACACGATTGGATGTGATTAATTATATTTCGCATGGTATTTCTAAACAACAACGAGACAATTTGCACGATAACAGGGGCACATCGTTTGATGAAGAAATGATGGGGGGGGAGGCACATGAATCTCCACTCGAAAGTTATTGTTTAAACCTCAATAAACGTGCGCTAGCAGGAAAAATAGATCCCTTAATTGGTCGAGAAGAAGAGGTGCAACGTAGCATACAAGTGCTCTGTCGACGTAGAAAGAATAATCCTCTCTTAGTCGGTGAAGCCGGTGTGGGTAAAACCGCGATTGCAGAAGGTTTGGCTCGACGTATTGTGAATAAAGAAGTGCCCGAAGTGATACAGCATTGTGTTGTGTATGCACTGGATTTAGGTGCCTTGCTTGCGGGTACAAAATATCGAGGTGATTTTGAAAAACGCTTAAAATCTGTATTAAAACAACTAAGCGAACAAGATGGGGGTATTTTGTTTATTGATGAAATTCATACCATCATTGGTGCAGGTGCTGCTTCAGGTGGGGTGATGGATGCTTCAAATTTGATTAAGCCACTGCTTGCCAACGGTGAACTCAAATGCATGGGATCAACAACCTATCAGGAATATCGCGGTATTTTTGAAAAAGACCGTGCATTGGCTCGACGCTTCCAAAAAATTGATGTAAGAGAACCGACGGTTGATGAAACGTTTGAAATCCTAAAAGGTCTCAAAGGACGTCTTGAAAAACATCATGGTGTTAAATTCTCGGTTCCTTCGCTACGACTTGCGGCTGAGTTGTCGGATAAATACATTCATGACCGTTTTTTACCGGATAAAGCGATTGATGTGGTCGATGAAGCCGGGGCGTATCAAAATTTATTAACCGTTGCTAAGCGTAAAAAAATTATCAGCGTCACCGAGATTGAAGAGGTGGTGGCTAAAATCGCAAGAGTTCCTGTCAAAACCGTGTCTGCACGCGATAAAGATGTGCTTAAAAATTTAGAGCGTGATTTAAAATTGCTTGTTTATGGGCAAAACGAAGCGATTACCGCGCTTTCCTCGGCGATAAAGCTTGGGCGTTCAGGATTGCGTGCTGAAGAAAAACCCGTCGGAAGCTTTTTGTTTACAGGGCCTACAGGGGTGGGTAAAACTGAAGTCACTCAGCAACTCGCCAAAGTCTTAGGTATTGAGCTGATACGCTTTGATATGTCTGAATATATGGAAAAACATACCGTATCTCGCTTAATCGGTGCACCTCCAGGGTATGTCGGTTATGACCAAGGTGGTTTGTTAACTGAAGAAATTCATAAACATCCTCATGCGGTCTTGCTTTTGGATGAAATTGAAAAAGCACATCCCGATGTTTTTAATTTGTTATTACAAATTATGGATCACGGGACGTTGACCGATACCAATGGCCGTGAAGCGAACTTTAGGAACATTGTTTTAGTCATGACCAGTAACGTGGGTGCGCAAGAAATTAGTCGAAACTCACTGGGATTTTCTGAGCAAAATAATGTGCTGGATGGCGCGGAAGTCTTAAAACGACAGTTTACGCCTGAGTTTAGGAATCGTTTAGATGCAATTATTAACTTTACGAGCCTCGATACACACACGATTGGTCTTGTGGTTGATAAATTCATCATGGAGTTAGAAGAGCAATTGAGTCAAAAAAATGTGTCGTTGACGGTGGATCAAGCCGCACGCGCATGGCTCATTGAGCATGGGTATGACAAGAGCATGGGGGCACGTCCTATGGCGCGTTTAATTCAAGATCAAATTAAACAGCCCTTGGCTGAAGAATTACTCTTCGGTAAGTTAACGAACGGTGGTCATGCGAAGTTAACCTTGAAAGATCAAAAGCTGTATTGTGAAACTAACAGTTACCGTGAAGGGGTGTGTTAAGCGGTTATTTTTTACTCCACGCAGTACCATCATACCCCGCATTTCATGCGGGGTACTTCTTTAAGACAAGTCTGAACTAACGGAAGGTTGGCTTAAGTTGTCAGCATCAGCAGCAGCAGCAACAACATTGTTTTCTGTTGAAAAAACACCGATATTCATTAAGGCGACTGCATCCGACCTTAAATTAGAGGTATCTGTATGGAATGATATGATGTCTGTGACATAACTCACTCCAGCAGATATTTTCAGGAGCAGTGCAAACGTAGCGCAAAACGCGGCAGTTGTTAAAAGAAATAAGCCGGGAGCCGAGCAGAATGTAACCAAAGAGATGCCCATAGCTATTCCTACAGCTAAGGTGCTTAAGTCATGCTCAACCGATAGCTCGCCTAACGCTTCGTTGAAAGCCAGCAGTGCTAGAGCTGTAAGAGCAAAAAAGCTAACTGAGCCACAGGTCCAAGCAAGCGTTACAGCTCCAGCCTCAACAATCACAGCAAGGAATACGAGCACAGCAATGGCTATACGGTAAAGCCAGATGTTGATGGCGTGATCGTTTAATAATAAATGCAATTGCTCGGCATTGGCTTTATCTTGGCCGTTAGATTTGAGATGAGTGTCTAGGCGGGCAAGTAATTCTACGGTATATGCGTCATAAATATGATGAGGAGTTGAGATACCAAAGGTTTCGGATAGATTATTTTCTGAAAGCTGGGCACGAATAGCCTCCTGATACTTTTGGATTAAAGTCAAGTAGTCGGCGTTAGGATAGTCTTGCATCACCTCAGTTGAGGGAGTATAAATTTGTGTGTAATTTTCAGGAAAATATGACATGTTATTCTTTATAATAGATTTGTTTGGTCTCGTATTATACAGGCGAATGAAAATGTATCAATACGTTCAGTAAGTATTGTATTCTGAAGCTTCATAATCCAGTGATGACACTTCAATTTCATGCACAGATAACTCCCAGTTATAATCATCACTGACACTCACCAGTTCGTCGAGCAATTCATCCTGCGTTAGACAATCTAGATCCAAATCTCTATTTTGAAAAAGTATCCGCTTGAACGGAAACATTTGATTGTAATTAGGGTTTTTGATGGCCTTTAAGATGGGTTCCATGGCACGGGTTTCTCCCCATGTAGCTTGAAATAAGCCCAAAGGTGTTCTGCGATAACTGCCGACGATACGCACAAGATTTAAAAAATAAAAGGTGAGCTCGTCATCATTCAATATAGATTTGTACGATACGTCTTCGATTAGTTTGTTTAGTAAGCGTCCTTTTTTACCTCCAAAGCTTAGGTAGGGTATATAGCTGCTTGTATACTCATAGCGACTCAACGAAGACATATGTTCAAGACATTGCTCCATCCACATTTTTAATGCCACGGTTTGTGCTTCATTATTTTTTTTTGGTAGGTTCTGTCGATTATAAAACATCAAGGTGCGATTGGGTGATGGAAGGGGATGATGTTCGTCACCTAGACACCTTATGCTGGCATGATCTTCATCATGGTCTAATGGATTGGGGCGTGGTAACTCAAAAAAATTTGGATTATCGTCTGTAGTTTGCACCTCGGCATCATAAAATTTAGGTTTAATGGTATGCACGAACGCTGATATGATCCGCCTAGGAGCTGATTTTTTAGCCATATCTTCTGTAAATTGTGTCTCGCGCGTCTCGTAATGGCGTTTGTGACCACCTATTTGCTCATCGTTGCTGGACAGTAAAGCTGTAATACCAGGAGGTTTATCTCGAGGATATAATTGAGTATAACTATGTTCAATAAAACGTATCAACGATGCAAGGGAATGTTTTTCTTCATTCATAAAATGAGGGTTGTCGACAATCGACGTCAGCGTGTTTGCTGCCGTATCGACAGCCGCTAAACTCCCTTCCATTTCCTCCATCATATTACTAAAAATACTTTGCATTTGAGGGCTAATGCCCTCGTGACTTGAGATAGTTTCTCCTGCACGGGTAAGTTTTTGATTAAACGTTCTAAACTCTTTTTTAATTTTGTTGAGGTAGTGAAGAAAAAAAAGCTTAAACTCTTTTTCTTGTAAAAAAACAGGATCTAAATCACGCACTGCTGCAATGGCGTCTAATATTTTTACTAATTGAATGAGTTGATCTTCTTCCATAGGAAGCTTGTAAATTTGGCGCATAAATGATTTAGATGATAACGGCATATGACGAGTAAAAAGTTCAACACGCCAAGAAAAATAACCATCGTCAATGTTATTTGCTTGTCTTGCCTGAAAATTAATGGCTTCAATTTGCTGTCGACCGGAGCGCTGCATTTTTAAGTTTGGATTGAGATACACTTCCATGTTCAGTGTGGAGCGTGAAGTCACGTAAGAATCAATACTGGCGTCATCATCATAAACATGACCGTGTTGAGGTGAATAATACGCCGCCTCAGGATTCGAACCTCTTGACATGCTTTGTTCGTTCTGTGCTAATTGATAGCTGTTTCCTGTATCCACATCGGTTCGAAGTGCCGCCATCAATAAGGTGAAAAAAGGTATTAAACGCCGCCCGCTAATTCGCGCAGCACTTGCAGTTTGAATAAAGCGATTGGATTGATCTTGCATAGCAATCGGTTCGATAAAGCGTTGATCGAGCGAGGCTAGGCCTTCAGCAAACTTACTCCAACTGGGCTCTCCGTATGAAGCTGTTCGTTCTTGCAAAGCGGTGACTAACGCTGCACGATCTGCATAAGGCAGGTGCGTAAAAATAATCAAAATATCAATCAGTGTGGTGACGTTATAATTAAGGTAAGGGATTTCTTGGAATTTTTTTATATACGGTTGAAAAACATCCACAATGGCATTATTGTCCTGAAGAACCAGCGTTAATTCATTAAAATGTGATGAGATAAGGTCGGCTGCACGTTCGTCCGGTACGGGCATGTTCGCTTCTTTGCTTTCGTGCTGATAGAGTAATTTGAACAGGGCCGTATTTAACGTACCCAGCACGCGATGTGATGTGTTGGTTAAGTCTGCTAGATTAAGGGTATTCATTTGATCATAGCGATACGCTTGATGTAAGTTTCTAACCAGTAATTGAACAGACGTAATATATTTGAGTAATTGCTCTGACTCTTGGTGCACATGCCCAAACATATCGCGATGTACTAAAAAAGGTGCCTCTTGAGGGTTTAAAAGTGAGTTAATTAAAATAAGTACGCGATGACAGTATTTCACACATTCATCGACGGAGAGGTGATGCCCTGTTCTTAAGTCGCCAGGATGTTGAAGGTTCCATAGCAAGTTACCCAGCGTTATCATAATAAAACGGGCTGAGCGCCAGTTGTTTAAAAAATTTCCTTTTTGAACAACGTATTTACCAGCAGAGAGCAGGGTATATTGCTTATACGATTCAAAAGCACGCTCAATTTCTGCTAAAGCCTCGGGTAATGTAACGCGTAAAAAGGTATCAATCAGTGTGCGTACTCTGTCCACCGCGTTCATGCTCGCCAGCGGTTTTAAAACTTTGGTGTCCATGGTATAAAACGGCAGAACAAAATACATGGTCTTTGCACCGGGCTCTGCGGCTTCAATCCGTCGAATACCTGAGTAACGCATCAACCATAATTCTTTTTCAAGCTCAAGATAATAGGACCGTATTAATTTTTGCTCGAACGTTGGTTTAGGTGTTACACCGGTTTCACGTACTCCAAACATTGAAACTTGCTCTATAATTTCTTCTTCGAGCTTCGCATGTTTTTCGCCGACGGTTTTCCAGTTTTTAGACACCACATGAACGGCGCCTGCAAGGCCAAGCACCACGCCACCAGCGACAATGGCTGCAGCCGTTTGATTGTGTGAAATGATGGATGTCACACTCATCGCACCTTCTCTGAACGTTTCAAAACGCTCTTCGACTCGGGCGGGTATGTTCTCGAGGGGTGGCGGGTTTCTATCCGGGCTTTGATTAACGGCTGCGCGATAGGCCATTTGTAACATACGTGCTTCGAGTGTTCCAGGCATACATTCATCCTTGAATGTGATTGAATCTCTTCTACTATCGGCCAGAATTTTATCTGTTGTCAATGCTGTTGTTTTTAATTTGTCTGATTATACCATGTCATGGATGATTGGGCTGATTTTCAACATCAGGTTTTTCTAAATCAGATGCCTGCGAAGGATTGTTTGCAAAAATCCCCGTGTTGATTAACGTGCTAACATCTGGCATGGTTACGGTCTTCAGAAACAGCAGCTTTATCCAAAGCTACGGGTGACTGGGTGCTCCGTCTTGATGCGGATGAGTGGGTCGATGAAAAACTCAACGCATTATTTTTAAAATGATTTAGGAGGGGATTTCATGAAGAAAAATAAACTAACTTTGAAAGATTTTTGTAGTAGTAGCAGTTCAGATTATTATACTCAAGCAGAGATAAGACTGCGTCAGGCAAAGGATTCGGGCTTACGTGATGAACCGTCTCGATCAGTATGCTTTTTTTCAACGATTGACCCATCAAACAAAACAACAAAGAAGACAAAGCAAACAGATTCTCAAACAGATGCTAATGATCCAAACATGAATACATCGATAAAGTAATTCAGCGGTAGCCACGTTTTGGCAGCAATTCTAATTTTGAATTTATCGCTTCGAACTCTGGCATTTAAACAAAAAATTCAATAGGCTACTCACACGCACA
>JAACPN010000044.1:0-10905 GCA_009995425.1 Legionella sp.
CGGAGGCGACCACCCGCGCCGGCCCCACGCCGATCTTCTGCCCGATCGCGCGCCCGGAGGCGAGCACCTTGCCGTGCTGCTTGAGCCGGTAGCGCTCGACCGCGTCGTGATGCGCGGCCGCCTTCACCGTTTCGGGACGCGCCTGGAGAATGAAGAGCTTGCCATCGACGCCGTCCTTGCCCCACTCGATGTCCATCGGGCGCTGGTAGTGGTCCTCGATCGCCACCGCATAGCGGGCAAGCTCCAGCACGTCGGCATCCGAGAGCGCGAACCGGTTGCGCTCGGCTTCGGGCACCTCCACGGTCTCGGTCGAGTGCCCCGCCTTGCGCGAATCGGTGAATACCATCTTGATCATCTTGGAGCCCATGTTGCGCCGGATCACCGCAGGACGGCCCTGGGCGAGCATGGGCTTATGCGTCGGTCAATTGAAGAGGCCAAGGCCTTGATGGCAGAGGCGGGGTATCCCGGAGGACGCGATCCTAAGACCGGGCACGCGCTCATACTCCATTATGATGTGGCATCCACCGGTGGCCCCGAAGAAAAGGCCTCGCTTAATTGGATGCGTAAACAATTTAAAAAACTGGGTATAGCACTGGATGTACGAGCAACGCATTTCAATCGATTTCAAGAAAAAGTACAAGCAGGTAATGCTCAAATATTTAACTGGGGGTGGGTTGCTGATTATCCGGATCCAGAAAATTTCTTATTTTTATTTTATGGGCCTAATGCACGCCATCCGTATGGCGGCGAAAACGTGAGTAATTATCATAATCAAGCGTATGACAAGCTGTTTTTAGCCATGAAAAACGAGCCCAATGGCCCTAAACGCCAAGCACTCATTAATCAAATGTTAGACATGATTCGACGTGATGCCCCTTGGGTGTTTGGTTATCATGGTAAAAGTATGATGTTGAGCCAGCCATGGACCTCACCGATGAAGTCAGATTTACTGGTCGGTGATATTTTGAAATACATTGATATTGATGTATCTATGCGCAATCGTTTGCGCACACAATGGAATCAACCGATGTGGTGGCCGATGGGCTTGTTTGTGTTGTTGGGGCTTTTATTTTTACTTCCGTTTGTGCATGCTTACGCGAAACAACAACGAAGTGCTGCATTGAGAATACAATCATGATGGGGTATTTTTTACGGCGTATTGTGTATGCCATGCCTATTCTTATGGGCATTAATATTTTAACGTTTGCGCTGTTTTTTATGGTCAATTCCCCTGACGATATGGCGCGTATGCAATTAGGTCAAAAACATATTACAGCGCAGGCCATCACCGAATGGAAGATTGAACGCGGGTATGATTATCCGTTGTTTTATAATCATGAAGCCCAGGGTGTGAATAAAATTCGAAATACGCTTTTTTTCAAAAAATCATTGCGATTGTTTGTGTTTGATTTTGGATTTTCAGATGCAGGACGTGATATCAAGCAAGATGTTTCAACACGCATGTGGCCAAGTTTTGCTATTGCCTTGCCTTCGCTGGTGTTGGGTTTGTTTGTCAACATTGCGTTTGCGATGCTCATGGTTTTTTTTAGAGGGACGTATTTAGATTTAAGCGGGGTGATTTTTTGCATCATGCTGATGTCAATCTCAAGCTTATTTTATATCATGGGTGGGCAATATTTATTTGGAAAAGTGTTACGACTCGTGCCTATATCAGGCTATGATGATGGGTTTGATAGCTTAAAATTTATACTCTTACCGGTGATGGTTTCGGTGATCAGTGGTTTGGGAGGGGGAGGTCGGTGGTACCGTACGTTATTTCTTGAAGAAATGCATAAAGATTATGTGAAAACAGCCCGTGCAAAAGGATTATCTGAACGACGTGTGCTCTTTCGCCATGTACTTAAAAACGCGATGTTACCTATTTTAACCGGTGTGGTGGTGATTATTCCGACGTTGTTTATGGGAAGTTTGGTGTTGGAATCTTTTTTTGGTATTCCAGGACTTGGCAGTTATTTAATTGATGCGATTTACCAACAAGATTTTGCCATTGTGCGTGCGATGGTATTTTTAGGTTCGGTGTTGTATTGGGTGGGATTATTGTTAACCGATGTTTCTTATGTGTGGCTTGATCCGCGTGTGAGGTTTGCATGAATCGTGATTGGCTTTGGAGTGATGGTTGTTTTTTAGGTATTTTGTTCGTGAGCGCGTTATGTATTTTTTGGAGTATGCGCAAGCCACATCATCGAATGGCATTTAAACGCTTGTTTGACAAACCGGTGGCTGTGAGTGCAGCTGTTTTTCTTTCATTTTTTTTAAGCATTGCGGTAATCGATTCAATTCCTGAGTTGCAAACCGCAGGCCACGTATCGCAATCTATGCACCACATGACGTTACTGGATAAGGTTCTTGCGCCGGTGGGTATGGTGGGTGTAAAAGGCGAAACTACCTATTCAGCGCCGCTGGCCCTTACGTCTTATGTCAGTAAAACAGTTTGGGTCAACGGTGTGGCAGAGCAGGTATACCCACGTTTACGTTATCCTTCAGAGTATTTTAAGCATGCGTCGGATGTCCGTGTGTTTTGTGCGCATGTGGTTGAAAAGGCATTATTAGATAGTTTTTTGTGGGTGTTTGCTTTCTCGGTGGTTGTATGGGGTACGCGTCGTGTTTTGACCCAGGAAAAAGGTCTAAGCATCGTGCCAAGCATGCCTTTTTTTTCTGCGTTGGTGACGTTATTTATATGCCTAAGCATGGTGTTTATTTTTTATTACATATCGCGTGAGTTTCATGTGTTTGGTACGGGAAAAATAGGGCAAGATATTTTTTATCATGCGATTAAAAGCGTACGGACCGGTTTGGTGATTGGTTTGTTAACCACGGTGTTTATGATGCCTTTAGCGCTTTCGTTTGGTGTTATGTCAGGTTATTTGGGAGGGTGGGTTGATGATGTTGTTCAGTATGTTTATACCACGCTGAGTTCGATACCGGGCGTGTTACTTATTACAGCCTCTGTGCTTTCGATACAAACCTATTTAGTTAATCATCCAGACTTAGTCTCTAATTTAGCTGATGATGCCGATGCGCGGTTGTTAGCATTATGTTTTATTTTAGGTTTAACCAGTTGGACCACGTTGTGTCGCCTGATTCGCGCCGAAGTTTTAAAATTACGTGAAATTGATTTTGTTTTGGCGGCTAAAGCTTTAGGTACGAGCCGTTTTAAAATTATGACGAAACATTTATTGCCAAATGTCATGCATATCGTGTTGGTGACGATGGTGTTAGATTTTAGTTTTCTTGTACTCGCAGAAGCCGTGCTTGCCTATATCGGTGTTGGGGTGTCCCCCATGACCATCAGTTGGGGAAACATGATTAACGCCGCACGATTAGAGCTTTCACGGGAGCCCGTGGTGTGGTGGCCTATTTTGGCGGCGTTTAGCTTTATGTTTATGCTGGTTTTATCCAGCAATGTATTTGCTGATGCCGTACGCGACGCGTTTGATCCACGACAAGACGGTTAGTAGTTATGGCACACGATGACCTTCCTCTTCGTCGTAACTTTCTTCGTCGTAACTTTCTTCGTCGGGATAGGTGTAAAAAATACCAAGAGACAACGGTAACGATGACGACGATGACGATTGGTTTTCTATATCAGATGAATCATCCGATGAGGACCAAAAACGCTCTGAGTCGGGGTTATCTGAGTAATTGTGATGATTTTCTTCGGGTTCCTCGGATGTTTGTTCTAGTTCTAGAGGAACAGCTGGATTTTCAGTATGTTCAGTTTCTGGAACGACCTGAGCTTTTGAACGAGTAAGCCAATATGATGCATAGAGCATACCAGCGGAACCAGTTAAGATTGCAGCAATATAAAAAGGATTCCAATGTGACCAATAGCTTGCATCCTCATGGTCTGAACTTGGATCGGCCGTAGGAGTACTTGAAGGTAAACTTGTGGGCTCTGCACTAGGATCCGCACTCGGATAGGCCGTAGGATCACCGGTTGGTAACCAAGTGGGTTCTCCTGTTGGTCCAGATGTTGGTCCAGATGTAGGCATCCCCGTTGGATTGTTTGTAGGCAAACCGGTAGGCGATGAACTTGGAACCGCACTCGGGTTGGCGCTTGGATTGGCCGTAGGATAACCTGAAGGCAAATTTGTTGGCCATGAAGTTGGCCATGAAGTTGGCCATGCACTTGGATCGGCACTCGGATAGGCCGTAGGATCACCGGTTGGTACCCAAGTAGGTTCTCCAGTTGGTCCAGAAGTTGGTCCAGAAGTTGGTCCAGATGTTGGTCCAGATGTTGGTCCAGATGTAGGCATCCCCGTTGGCTCGCTTGTGGGCAAACCGGTAGGCGATGAACTTGGAACCGCACTTGGGTTGGCACTTGATGTTGGTCCAGATGTAGGTATCCCCGTTGGCTCGCTTGTGGGAAAACCGGTAGGCTGTTCTGTAGGTGCATGTAGCCACACATTTTCAAAAGGATGCGTGATGGTAATTTCATTTGTGATTTTGACGAGGCTCGTTGTTGGTTTCAAATCAATGGGCGTAATGTTAGCGGTGTTATCTGTGTTCGTTAGATTGACATCATGCGTGATGACGAAGTCATCGGTGCACTCATAAAAATCTAATCCTGGAGGAAGATTTGATGCATCAAGATTAAGATTTGAATCAAGTTTAACTGTGAGCATTTTGGAGCCGAGATTACCTTCATAACTTGCTGTTAGGCCCGTAGCCACAATATTTCCATCGTTATCTAAGGATACCGCGGAAAATATATCGCCCTTTATTCCCGCTAATTTATAGAGTTTGTTGTCATAAAATATAATGGCATCATACGCGCCAACGGTGTTTACGTTACTTCGTCCCACAGCCAAAGGACGATTATTTTTTAATACCATATCTTGAAACATTATATTGCCCGTGCCTGCAACGGTTGTGGCATTGATGGTATGTCCCGTGCTGCTATTCAGTGTAATGATGGTTCCTTGCTGATTCCATGTGCCTGCTAAAGTAACGGTATCACCCTGTGCCCGTATTGCGTTTATGATTAAAGAGGTGGGATCGAGAGGTATTAAATCTCTCACCCAAATCATCTCTCCATTTGAATTAATTTTAAGTATCGATGAATAAAAAAGACTGCCTTTATTGACACCATTTAAAAGATATTGTTGGTCGTTTGTTTCGGTCATGCAGTTAAATGTTACTGTATGTGCCATGGGGTATTGATAAGCAAAATGTAAGGTATTATTGGGGTAACGCCCCACAGCCAGTGAATAGTCTCCAGCAAACAGGAGATCGTTGTTCGTTGTTCCTAGTAGGCTATACGCGCGTGTGGTTTCTGTATGCCCAGTAAATTCAAAACAATCAATGAGTGTTCCATTTAAATGTGTCTCACATAACAACGCATTGGTTTTTGTTTTAGCAATAGCACCCGATGCATAAACAGCATTATCATGATAGGTGTTGGTGTAAAACTGAATATTTGTACCACCAACCAGCATCGCGTTATACGTGAGTTCGCCTTCTGGATTTAATGTCGTTATTATTCCGTCGTAATATGGATGGCCTCGATTATGAGTCCCGGATGAAACAATCGAGCCATCAGGTGTGATAGCTGCGCTCGTTAAGCTGTATGACTCGCCAACTTCACCTTGTTGGAGACTAACCCAGGTATCGTCATGACTTTGAGCACGGGCGCGAGGCAATACACACAATAAACTCATAAGACCAAGGGATGAAGGAGCGAGAAAAGCCGAGGTTAAACAGGCACCTATCATGCATGTGATAGCATTGGAGGATTTCATGATGTTTATTCCTTAGTTATTGGACACTTCCATGATGTTTCTGAACATGTATTCCGTTCCACCTTATTCTTTTGTGGTGGTATGCCAGGTTTTTTAATTAAATTAATTTTATAAGCAACTTAAGAGCACTTTGGTTTATTATGAGCTAATTAAGATTTTTTGTAAAGTATTTTTCCTGTTTTAGACTCGCTTGCAACACGTTTAAGCCAATGAGCGGCCGGGTGAAAGGTAGACTTTTGGTTATCAATCACATGATAAAGCAATTCGATCGACCAATTATAATTGGCTTCAAGAATAACAGGACCTGTGTTAGATATGATGACATCAAACGAGGCACTTCGAATGGGGAGTAAGGTTTGATGAGCTTGAAGACAGATAGATATGGCGTGCTTCAATTCGTTTTTTAACGCATTTGATATGATGGGGTACGGTTTTTTAGGTGTGTTTTTGTTTTTTGATTGAAACACTGGATCAACATCAAGCGAGTCTAAGGTGAGTGGTAGAATCGTATAAAACTGCTGCTCTTGTTTTTCTTGAGGGAGTTCTAATTGAAGGTAAAGCAGTTGGGGCAACGTGCTTGGCTTATCATCTGATTTTTCGGTAATGATACGAACCGTTGTTGT
The DNA here is from genome assembly GCA_009995425.1 of Legionella sp. Taxonomy (GTDB): domain Bacteria; phylum Pseudomonadota; class Gammaproteobacteria; order Legionellales; family Legionellaceae; genus JAALKW01. The sequence continues at coordinate 6,386 of JAACPN010000044.1, forward strand.
GGGTTCTTTTTGTGAAAGAGCTTTCAGATCGGGATGGTCTTCGATAAAATCTTGAATCAAAAGCGTGTCATGTCGCGAAAATACCTGGTTTAAGTAGGTCGACATTGCTTGTTTATCATGGATATCGGGTTGGGTTATGGGTTTGATATGATAAAGCGCCGTTTGTGCATCATACATAATTAAAAAAGCATCACAACTGCGTGAAGCGTGATTGGGCTTGCAAAAGCGTGTTTTTTTAGCGTACAACATGGATGGGTTCATACGTAAATCTTGAGTTTTATACATCGTGCTCTGCACGGAAGGGAGCCCTATTTTATCCAAAGCTAAAGCAAACGCGTGTTTATCTCCCATAAGTTGAGCGGCTTGTTTATAATGAGGAAAATTTTGGTTTGTATAATCATGAAAATAGGGTAATTCTGCATTGTAAAAATAGGTAAACGCTTGTTTTTTATTCTGCGGTTGATCTAACATGTATTTAAAGTAGTATCGAGGTGCAATGCCATGGCCGAGTGTGAGCTTGAGTAAGCTAAAAAAAAGAGCGGGTTTACTTTGTTCGGTTTTGCTGTGATTCTTTAATGTGGCTCGATAACTCAGTACCCATGCTGTGATGCTTACCCAGCGTAAATAAGAATAAAGATTAAGCATGAGGCGAGCGGGATTTTTGCAGCTTAAGAAAAATAATTTTCGGTGTAGTGCGATCGGGCCTTTCAGCTTGGGGAGCATATAATAGGGATGCAAAATAAAACGTGGTTGCTTGTTGGTTTTAAGTGCTTGAATAAGGCGTTTCATGCAGGAGCATCCGCCCAGTCACACCCATGTTCAAAATGATATTTTAACCAATGATCTAACTGATTTACATGATGTATGTTCTGCATGAATTGATGCATAGCATCTTGGTTTTGAAGTAAGTGATCGGCTTGCTTTTTTAATTTAGGTAAATTAATTAACGGCAATAAATCTGGATGAAGGTCTGTATTTAATGTGGGATTATTTTTACGTGATGTAACACGTTCTCCCATATATTTACTGGCTTTCCAGGTAATATTATCAGGCACAATGCCTGCAATAGCCTTTCGATGGAGATAACGGCCTATGCCTTGTTTATATTTTTCAGAGCTCGGAATAGATAAAAAGCACTGAATCAGTTGAGGATCCAACAACGGCCAACGATATTCAATGCCATAAGACGCCGCCATCAGGGTGCAATTTTCGAGTCGTGTAGAAACGAAGGGTGCCCAGCGGTTTTCTAATGTAAATTGATCTAAATTGGCGTACCCATGATCGAATGCTCCACGTGCGTTGTAGGTTTCTTGAATACCGTAGGCGTGAATTAAATCTTCAGCAATGATCACATCAGGCCAACGCGATCGAAACGCATGTTGCATGCGTCGGCTAATTTTTCCACCATCTGGAGTGGTTTTATAGCATAATTTTGCAAAACGTAGGGCACGCGTAACGGAATTTCCTAATAGATTTTTGTAGAGTGTGACGTATTGCTTGTTATTGAGCAGCTCATACAAATACAAATCGCCGTGTATGCTGGTCACAAATTCATCGCCACCAAAGCCTGATAGCAAGGCTCGTATGCGGTGTTTGGCTGCTAGATCATAAAAAACTTGATGATGTGTGGCATTGCCATGCTCAACAGGGGCACCGAGCGTGCGTAGTGCATGGTTGTATTCAAACTTGTTTTCAAGAGCATCACAGCAAATATAATTATTCGATAAGTTATATTGCTGGCTAACACTTAGAATATGTCGTGCTTCTTCTTCGAGATGTGCAAAACTAAACGTATATAAGTCATCTAAAGGTCGTTCAAAGTATTTAGCTGCATACGCTGTAATGGTCGATGAATCGATGCCACCACTGCTTTCGGTGCCTAAAGGATGGTTGGTTTGAATGCGTGTTTTAATCGCGCGTTCAAGCTGTGCTTGGTACAGTTCAACATAAGCCTCAGATGAGCGTTCACTTATTTTTTTTGTATGAAACTCAAAATATTTTTTTTGGGAAATATCGGTTGGTGTGATGTTGATTTGAGAGGCTGGAGGGAGTTTGAATATTTTGTCATAGGCAGTTTTTTCAAAGTCCATGGATAGATTTGCCAGCAAAAATTTACTGGCCCAAGCCATGCTAGGTTTGACAGGCACACAATCGAGTTTATGGAACATCGCAAGTGAGGTAGAAAAAGCAAACAGGCGTTCATCAAGATAGTAATAAAATGGTTTAACACCCATCTGATCGCGTGCACAAAACATGGTTTGGGTACGTGTGTCATAAATGGCAAAACAAAAATCCCCGAAAAGATGTTGTGTGCACGCTTCAGCGTAGGTTTGATAAGCTTTTAAAATAAGCGCGGTGTCTGAAAGCGTATTGAGTTGTTTGGGTAGAATATTAAGTTTTTGGGCTAGCTCTTCTCGGTTATCAAGCCGTGCCCATGCCGTGATTTGAATGGGTGAATCTTGACCTAAAAGCGGTGTGCCTTCACAAGAACTTTGGACTAACCAGCAATGAGGAGAGGCCCATGTTGTGATGGTTTCATGTACGGGGCTTAGTTTAAGTGATTGCTCATCCAGTTTTTTTTCAAAACGATGGGCGCTCGGTTGCCGATATAGTAAACCATGAATCATAAAGCATGCTCCAAAAGCAGTTTTTGAGGTGCGTAACTGGATACGACTTTAAAGCTTGGAAAACTGTGTCCGCCGGTGATGGCGACGGATCCTGCTGTGATCCAGGCGTGGGATGCATAACCATGCGGTTTATCTTCATCTTTTGCAAAACCAATGTAAAAAACATAAGGGATGTTCAAGCAGTTGCACCAAAACTTAGCAACCATGGCTTGGGTTAAGCAGTTGGAGTCCCAGGGGGTGTATTTTGCGGCTAAAGCAATCGAGCGACGTAATTGAATGGCATGATTGTGTTGAGGTCGTGTGAGTAGCGTCGAAAAAATAGTGTTTTTGTAGAATGTGCCAAAGTAGGGGGCGAGGTATCTTAGAGGAAAAAGATGAATCATCGCACGTGCGATGCCGCATAGAAAAAAATTCAGGATAAATAAGCATTTTAATTTGAAGCGCATGTGTCCAAAGAGGCGTATGTTTTTTTTGAGTACGGCTATCATGAGAAAAAATCCTTTTTACCGTATTTTTTATGAAAAAGATGAATTTTGCAAGTTAAATTAATGCAGATATTATGTCGACAATCTTAAAAAAAAGCTTTAGAGTAGGTGTTCATGGTGAGCTTCTGGATGGGAAGCCCTAACTAATTAAAGCGTGATGCTCATGAAATTACCCACGTCTCAGGTTATTTCTTCATCTCTCCTACTGGAGCAGGCGTACACCTGGGTTTGCGCGCAACGTGACGAACGAAGTCATAACAACAGCATCTGGGATCTTCGCTATCGTTGGCCTACCATCAAGCCATTACTTCAAGAAAAATTACGAACAGGGACCTATGCTTTAAGTCCAGTGCAATCTTATTATATTCATGGCGAATGGGTTAGTAGTTGGAACGCATTAGATGCTTTGGTTTTAAAAGCCCTGGCATTAACCTTGCAGCCCTTATTTTCGCCCATCCATTATCCACATTGCATGCATGTAAAAAATGCGGGTGGTATTCATGCTGCAATTAAGCACGTTAGTCGTCATCAGGACAGCTATCAACACATTTTAAAAAGTGATGCTTATCATTATTATGAGTCTATTGACCATGATGTGTTACTGGAGGCTTTAAAAGAGCATGTATCGTGCCCCATCTTGATTAATTTAGTAGAGCAATATTGCCAACGCGTTGAAATTAAAGATGGTCAATATTATCATTTTAAGCGAGGCATTCCGATGGGATGCCCATTATCCCCTTTGATGTCAGCGCTTTATCTCAAGCCCTTGGATGATGCTCTATGTAAGCATGGTTTTTATGTACGGTTCATGGATGATTGGGTGATTATGGTTAAAACCAAGCACCAGCTTCGTAAGGTGATTCGATTAACGCATCAAATATTAGATAAGCTCAAATTAAAAATGCACCCTGACAAAACGTTTCTGGGCTGCATAAAAAAAGGGTTTGATTTTCTGGGAGTACATTTTGGTGTAACCCCAGGACTGTCAGCGACCACCCTCGAAAGACACCAAACCAAGTTAGCCCAGCGTTACGCGCAAGGTGCAAGTTCTGCTTGCATTGGAGACTATGTGGCACGGTGGACATCGTGGTGTACCAGTGTATTAAAGAGTATGTGTAAAACAACCGAAGATTATCAATCTATGACGCCGGCGGATGACACTGGCGCGAAGCGTCATGCTCACACGAAGGAGAATATTCATGGACAACAATGGGTTAGACACGTCGCTTAATACACGAGAGAAGCAGGACACGGGGAAAAAACCTTATACACCGCCTACTCTTACTCCACTCCAAAATCATTCCCCATCTTCGAAGGCGCCTTTAGCAACCGAAGTTTACAACACCGCCATAATGCAAACCTCCGGGCCCTCCTAGTGGCCACGCGTCAGGCCCCTCACGGTGCCCCT
>JAACPN010000014.1 GCA_009995425.1 Legionella sp.
TCCATTTTTTTTCATGATATTTATATCTCCATATAATCACAGAATCACAGCATTGATATCATCACAGCCTTGGCACGTACCCGTGGCGAAATTTGGCAAATAAGCTCGTACCCAATCGTTTCTGCTGCACGCGCAATACGTTCAACAGGAAGATGCGCGCCCCATAATTCAACTCGCGTACCCAGCTGAATATCAGCCGCTTCAAAATCGGTGAGATCCACCGTCAGCATATCCATAGAAACGCGTCCAACAACAGGTACATACTGACCGTTAATATACACCGGTGTATCAGGCGCTATATGTCGTGGATAACCATCGCCATATCCCGCAGCCACCACACCTATTCTTGATATTCGCTTGGCTTCCCACGTACCACCATAACCCACACGTGCGCCCGGTGCATAGGTATGTATCGCCATTATTTCTGAAATAAATTGCATCACAGGCTTTAAATCCAACAAAGCTGCCGTTTGATCTGAAAAAGGTGAAACACCGTAGAGCATAATGCCAGGACGAACCACATCGGCTAATGCTTCAGGAAACGATAAAATAGCTGCTGAATTACTGATGCTGCGCTCAAATACACCATCACTCAAATCAAGCTGGCTAAATAAAGCCAACTGCGTTTCATTCTGAGGATGACAAGGCTCATCCGCCGAGGCCAAATGCGTCATGATCGCAAGATTATCTTGAACCCAGGGGCAGGCTTTGAGCGCCGCAATCACTGTTTGTGCCGTAGGCACATCAAATCCAAGCCGGTGCATGCCCGTGTCCACTTTAACCCAAACACGAATCGCTTGGGACAAAGGCGTTTCTAAAATCCAGTCAAGCTGCTCAGGCTGATGAACCACCGGCTCACAACCTGCAGCGGCTAAATCAAATAACTCATGTTGTTGAAACACGCCTTGCATAAGAACGCAGGTGCGTGATGTAAATTTTCGAAGCACCCTCGCCTCTTCGAAACATGCCACACCAAACGCATCCACATGGGCGTCGAGTGCAGGAACAACGGCTGACACGCCACACCCATACCCATTGGCCTTAACCATCGCGATAATTTTCCTTCCCGGTGCGCAAGATTTAACACGCTCAATATTATGTCGCAGCGCATCAACATCCACTTCAATCCGAGTCGGTCTCGCCATGCATTACTCTCCCTGGTATTGGCCCTGATACCCTTGAAAAGCCAAATCTTCAAATCGTGTAAATTGCCCTAAAAATGCAACTCTGGCGCGCCCAATAGGACCGTTTCGTTGTTTCGCAATAATAATTTCAGCGGTACCTTTGTCGGGGCTATCGGGGTTGTATACCTCGTCACGATAAATAAAACAAATCAAATCAGCATCTTGCTCAATCGCACCGGATTCTCGTAAATCTGACATCACCGGGCGTTTATCCTGACGTTGCTCAAGGCTTCGGTTGAGCTGAGAAAGCGCAATCACCGGCACTTTTAACTCTTTCGCCAAGGCTTTTAAACCACGTGAAATTTCTGAGATCTCCGCAGCACGATTATCAGCACGAAAACCAGGTACTTTCATCAGCTGTAAATAATCAATCACGATAAGCCCTAAAGAACCATGCTCTTTCACCAAACGCCTTGCACGTGCACGCAAATCAGCAGGGCTCAATGATGGTGAGTCATCAACAAAAATAGGCGCTTCTGAGAGCATATGCACCGTTGATGTGACCCGCGACCAATCATCATCGTTAAGCTTACCCGTTCGAATATTATTTTGATCAATACGTCCAAGAGACGACATCATACGCATCGCAAGCGAATCGGATGGCATCTCCATCGAAAACACAAGCACAGGTTTTTTAGCCTCAATCGCGACATGTTCTGCAATGTTCATCACCAAACTGGTTTTACCCATAGAGGGCCGACCGGCCACAATCACCAAGTCAGATTCTTGCAACCCCGAGGTCATTTCATCCAAATCCGTCAATCCAGTAGGAACACCGGTAATAGAACTCCCCTTATGAAATAAGGCATCAATTTTTTCAACCGCACGCACCACAATCGACTGCATGCCTTCAGGGCCGCCTTCTTTGGCTGTTTGTTCTGCAATGGAAAAAACGCGTGTTTCTGCAAAATCAAGCAAATCAGACACTTCACGCTCACCGGGATGATAGGCCGCATCAGCAATCTCACCGGCTGCCGCAATCAATTGGCGCTGCACCGATTTTTCACGAACGATTTTTGCATATGCCACCACGTTTGCAACACTGGGTGTGTTATTGGCAAGATCAAACAAATACGCTTCACCACCGACAACATGCTCGTCATCACTGGATTTTAAGCTGTCCATCACCGTCACCACATCAAACGGTTGCTCTTTTGCAACCAAATGCGCAATCACACGAAATAAGACGCGATTCTCGGTGCGATAAAAGTCCTCTTCGCACAATATGTGCCCAACTTTATCCCACGTTTCGTTATCAAGCATTAACCCACCGATGATCGCCTGCTCGGCTTCAATCGAGTGCGGTGGACGTTTTAATATATCCGTTGTTTTTTTTCGCATGCGTAATTCGGTGTCTACCATGAGTGTACTTCGTAAGTTTTTATTTTAGACTGTTATATAGTGTACCTAGAAATGCAATTGATATAAACATCATAAGGTGTAATAATTCGCCATCATTAAATCATGCTGCTTTTTTATGAATCCTATAAAATGTGCCGTCATCGGCGTTGGATATTTAGGCCGTTTTCATGCTCAAAAAATCCAAGTTTTAAAACAAGCCAAACTCGTCGCCGTTTGCGACCGCAATACAGCTATTTGTGAAGCAGCATCTAACGAGTTTGAAGTTCCCGGTTATTGTGATCATCGTGACTTATTTGGGCTTGTTGATGCGGTCTGTATTGCGGCCACCACAAATGCGCACTTTGCCATTGCAAAAGATTGCCTGGAAGCCGGTATACACGTTCTGATTGAAAAGCCGATCACCGAAACTGTACAGCAAGCAGAAGCGCTGATTGCACTTGCAAAAAAACATCAGGTCAAATTACAAGTAGGTCACATGGAGCGCTTTAACGCGGCACGTTTGGCCCTGGATGATTTTTTAGAAAAGCCTTTGTTTATTGAATCCAATCGATTAGCGCCGTTTAATCCGCGCGGCACCGATGTCAACGTGGTGCTTGATCTCATGATTCATGATATTGACCTCATTCAAACCATGGTGCGATCGCCCATCAAATCGTTAGATGCCCACGGCGCTCCGGTACTTTCGCCGTCGATTGATATTGCGAATGCACGCATTACCTTCGAAAACAATTGCATTGCCAATGTGACGGCAAGTCGTGTGAGCTTTAAAACCGAACGTAAAACACGTATTTTTCAGCGTAACAGCTATATTTCAATTGATTACCATAACAAACAACTGGCTGTGTTTACCAAAGGCGAAGGCGAGATGTTCCCGGGTATTCCTGATGTCACGCGTCATCAATCCGTCTTTGATAAAGGTGATGCACTGCTCGAAGAAATTAAAGCTTTTTTGAACTGCATCATGAACAACACCACGCCTTTAGTGACCGGTGAAGAAGGTCGCGAGGCGCTCTCAACTGCCGCACGAATTTCTGACATGATTCAACACAACTTAACAACCAATCATGCCGAACCAGCAGAAGCCTAAGCATATTGTGCTGGTTGCCGGTGAAGAATCCGGTGACCAACACGCCGCAGCTTTGGTCAAGCAGCTCAAGCAAATCGATTCATCTTGGGTGTTCACCGGTATCGGTGGTAAGCATCTAGAAGCCGAAGGTATTGAGCTTATCAGCGATTTAGCACGTTTTGGTGTGACCGGCATCACCGAAGTCCTGCGGCATTTTAAAACCATCAAAAAAGCATTTCGTGCCATATGCAAGCATCTCGAAAAAACCAAACCGGATCTGCTTATTTTAGTGGATTACCCTGGTTTTAATTTACGTCTTGCAAAATTTGCTAAACAAAAACTCGGCATTCGCATTTTATATTACGTCAGTCCTCAATTATGGGCGTGGAAACCCGGGCGCATTCATACCATTAAAGCCTCGGTTGATCACATGGCGGTGATTTTTCCGTTTGAGAAAAAAATTTACGAAGACGCTGCGGTGCCCGTGTCGTTTGTCGGCCATCCCTTGATTAAAAGCTTAGAAGCCTGCCGGGCACAAGCCCCGACACGCCAAACTTTGGGCTTACCAGAAAACAAACAACTGCTTGCAATATTACCCGGTAGCCGCACGCATGAAATTGAACGACACCTGCCCGTATTATCCCGTGTCGCCGAAACATTACATGCACAATTTCCTGATCTACACGTCGTGATCCCCATTGCAAAAACACTCAAGCCTGAAATGATTCACAAGCACTGGCATGCCACCACAGTCCCCTGCAGCTTGATTGAAGGCCGTGCAGCTCATGTTATCACCTGCAGTGATGTTGTTGTGGTTGCTTCAGGTACGGCATCGCTCGAATGTGCCCTGCTCGAAAAACCGATGTGCATTATTTATAAAACCGGCTTAATTGCTTACTTAGCGGCGTCTATTTTTCTTCGCGTACAATACATCGGTTTATGCAATTTGCTCTCAAATCGCATGATTGTTCCTGAACTTTTGCAATATGATTTTAATCATGATGAACTCACCCAAGTGCTGTCTGAACTTTTAAGTTCAGACAAGAAAACGCTGAAGCACAAAATGCAACGCGAACTTAAAGCGCTTAAGCAGAGCCTCACAGAAGAGCAGGCCGACTGCTCACTCCCCGAATTGGTTGTACGCTTACTTGAGCGAAAAAAAAGTACTCAAAAATTAGAAAAAGGGGTAGCTTCTTAATTTAGCTTCAGGTAGAATTATTGAGCGTTTTATATGTGATGCACCCGTTATGACGCTTAAACAATGCGTTGATTTAATCAAGAGATAAGGAAGTTATGATGAATGTTACTGAACCAACAGCTACAATTGACGCGATCAAACAAGAGCAAGGTTTGCAAGATTTGGTCTACCAACTCGTCAATCGTTTTCTTGCTGAAAATAAAAACAAACCTGTCAATGATCTGTATGACATGATTCTTGCTGAAGTTGAGCCACCTCTGTTACAAGCCGTCATGGAACGCCGTCGTGGAAATCAGCTCCAGGCAGCTAAAATACTTGGTATTAGCCGTGGTACCATCCGTAAAAAATTACAACGTTATTTTGGAACCAAGTATTTTCGTCTTACAGATGAATAATCAATAGCTATCCAAATAAATACTTTATACAAGAAGGTCGGGTGAAAACCCACCTTCTTTTTTTATTAAGATCGTTTTTAAGCAACGTCTTTAAAGTGCCCTGCTGCGTATTCATGCAAAACACTGGCTATAAACGTTTGATAAGGGAGCCCTTTATAAGCAGCCTTTTGTTTTAAACGTTCTAAATCGCCACTTGAAATACGTAACGTAATACGTTGATCTTTACGTAAGAAATTTTCCGCAGCCTCTCTAGCAAGTGCCGCCTCCTCCTCCACATCGCTCACAGTATTCCATTCTCCTTGCTCGACGGATTCTAATAGTTCACGCTCGTCTTGATCGAGTTTAACATCAAATTTATCGCGTTTCTTTTGCATCATACACCTCCGTGATTCAAATATTTTTTAGTCAGCTTACGGCTTGGGAAAATAGTCTTAAGAAAAATTGTTTGCTCGTCTTTTATAACAAAGGGCACTAAATAAACATATCCGCTTAAATTAACAATGTATATTTTTTGATTAGGATATTTCGATTCATTAGGATGAGCAATAATATCCAACAAATGACCATGATGTAATGCTGACACGATATCTTCAAAGCTAACACCGCGCTCTTCAATTAACACCTGATTTTTTTCAGGTGAAAAATCATATTGTAATTTTTTAAGCTTCATAAGTTTAACAATAGAACGATGTATGACTTTTGTCAAATTATATTTGGGTAAAATTTACTCACATCAACCGATAACACCCATCAAGTAACACCCATCAAGTGCACTTAAGATAGCCGACTCAATGCCTGAAGAGGTAGCTGGTCCCAAGGCATCGCCGATTACCCCAAGCTTGTTTAACGACAGGTGTAACGTTTGACCAACTATATTTCAAGCCGTCATGGAGCGACGTCGTGGAAACCAACTCCAGACAGTAAAAATACTTGGCATTGGCCGTGGTACCATCCGTAAAAAATTACAACGTTATTTTGGTTTGGAACGAAGTATTTTCGTCTTACAGATGAATAATCAATACTGCTCCAAATAAAATAAAAAAAAGAAGGTTGGATTAAAAATCCACCTTTTTTTATGAGGTCCTTTTAAGCAGCCTTTTGTTTTAAAATAATTTTTTCTTTGGGGAGTTTCCTAACTCCATCATTCTTACAAACTATTCTTGATATTAGATTCTCAGATAATTACACTTGCGATGAGTTTCGATAACAAAAAACGCCTACCCCTTGATACCTATACACATCGTGTGTATAATTAAAGTATGAAAAGTGCTGAAATAATAAAAATACTTAAGCGTGAAGGTTGGGTTCAGTGCCACCAAAAAGGTAGTCACTGCCAATTCAAGCACCCTGATAAAAAAGGCCGGGTGACAGTGCCTCACCCGAAAAAAGACTTACCTATCAAAACGGTAAATAGCATTTTCAAACAAGCTAATATAGATAGGAGGGCTTAACATGCGTTATCCCATTGTGATCCACAAAGACGAAGGTAGTGACTTTGGCGTGATTGTTCCCGACATCCCTGGATGTTATTCTGCTGGCGATAGTTATGATGAGGCTCTACAAAATGCCATCGAGGCAATTCAGTGCCACCTTGAGGGGTTGTTATTAGATAATGAATCCTTACCCGTTGCTTCGTCCATTGATAACTGGATTAATGATCAAGATTATAAAGATGGTGTATGGGCGATGGTTGATGTGGATTTGGCGCAAATTTCTGGAAAAGTAAAACGTGTAAATATTACTTTGCCCGAACGTGTTCTAAACCTGATTGACCTTTACGGAAAAAGCCACTCTGTAAAAAACAGATCTTCCTTTTTAACAGATGCCGCCTTAGATTTTATGGCTAATCATAAATAGCCACCGCCTATGGCTGTGTTGAAGTAAAAATATCGTTATGTTTGTTGGCTATGCGCGCATTTCAACATCAGATCAAAACCTTGATCTTCAGCTTTCTTTATTGAAATGGCGCTTGAAGTGTTAAGAGAAAATGACACTCTGGTTGTGTGAAAATTAGACCGCCATTCGTCTAGCGAGATCACGGTATCAAAAAACCTTCAATGGTCGACATAACCATGCAGCTATCACGACAACTTTGTAAGGCATTTTTTGACTTTTTTCTCGAAATCAGAAAAATTCATCTCTGGAAATAATCGTTGAAGTTTTTGATTCGATAATTGCTTAGATGCAACAAGAAAATGGCGTTTCATCGGACTGGCCGTCGCCATAACATCCTCATAGTGCTGCTCAATCACAGCTTCATCCTGATACGCCGCCACCATGCGTTGTAGCGTACCCATTTTTTTCGGCATCCCGTCTGAAACATTGACAATACCCAGCCCCGTTTGATGTAAAAAAGCATGCAGCGCAACTTGCGCCACATCTTCGATATAAACCAAATTGCTGTACGGGGCTTCGTCTAGATAAATCACAGGTTGATTGGTGCTCGGCATGCGCCCCGGGCCAAACATCCCAGCAACACGCATGATAGACCATGGTACTTGATTAGTTTTTGCAAATAATTGTATCTTAGCCTCAGCATCTAATCGCCGACGCTGAATATCAGAGGTGATATGACACGTGCTTTCTTCATCCACCCAACGCCCGGCATGATCGCCATACACACCACTAGACCCCCAATACACAATATTTGCCACCAGGTTTTTATGCACAAGCTCATCCAAAACCTCACCTAAAAGTGTATCACAGACACCTTGAGGCGGAGGTGGTGCACAATACAAAATCGCATCAGGCTTATCATCAGCATCAAGATTCAAGCTACGAATATCACTGCATACATGCTTTAATTGCTCTAATATATAATGCTCAGAATAAGTACGCGATACAGCAACCACCTGATGCCCATTATCTAATAATTTTTTAGCACAATAATAACCACCATAACCGTAACCTAAAATTAAAATTTTCATGTAAAAATATGATTATCAAGAAGTTGATTGAGTGTATCATGTTCTCATGATCTCACAGCATAAAATATTATATAGGATGCCTCATGAAACTCATGTGGTTTAGGCGAGATCTTCGGATCGAAGATAACCCAGCACTTTATCAAGCCAGTCTGGCACAACAAGGCGTGATTGCTTTACACATCACAACACCCACCACCTGGCAACGTCATCATATGTCAGCCGTGCAGCAAGATTGGTTAAATCAAAATCTTGACGCATTGCAACAAGCATTGGATACAATCAATATCCCCTTGATAAGAACCCAAACGGATTTTTTTTCTAATTGTCATGAAGTTATTTTAGACTTAATCAAACACTATAAAATCACCGAAGTATATTTTAATTTAGAATACGAATGGGATGAACGAGCACGTGATCATCAAATAATCAAAAAATTAAAAGCTGCGAATATTCCTGTTTATATCTTTCATGATCAATGCATCATCCCGCCCGATCAATTATTTAATCAACAAGCACAGCCTTACATGGTATTTACGCCGTATAAAAAAGCAAGTCTTGCTTATATGCAATCCAACCCATCCATGCTGATGACAGCAAACACACCGCTATCTCAAAAAACAACCTCCATCACGTCTTCAAATCATTGCACACACACACCCTCGCACACCCAAGATATTAGCTGGATAAAACCCGGCAATCGGGCTGGCTTAACTAAAGTTCAACAATTTATCGAACACAAAATCCAAGATTATGCTGAAGCACGGGATATCCCAAGCATCGACGGTACATCGTGCATTTCGCCCTATTTAGCATTAGGTATCATTTCCGTCAGACAATGTATCCAGTTATTAATCGATTCAACACCTCATCATAGCTTGAGCCAAATCAGCGAAAATAACGGTGCCATGACTTGGCTAAGCGAACTCATTTGGCGTGATTTCTACAAAATGATTTGCTTTAATTTTCCTCAAATCAGTCGAAACCAACCGTTTAAAGCCAAAACAAACAGCCTTGAATGGTCTAAAAATCAAGCGCATTTATTAGCCTGGCAACAAGGTCAAACCGGCGTACCTATCGTTGATGCCGCCATGAGGCAATTGAACCAGTATGGCTGGATGCATAATCGCCTACGGATGGTGAGCGCCATGTATTTAACCAAAAATTTATGGATAGACTGGCGAGAAGGCGAAACTTATTTTGCATCTAAACTGGTTGATTGGGATTTTGCATCCAACAACGGAGGTTGGCAATGGAGCGCATCCACAGGCACCGATGCTGTGCCCTACTTTCGCGTGTTTAATCCCGTCAGTCAAAGCGAACGGTTTGACCCACAAGGCCAATTTATTCAACAATATTGCCCCGAATTAAAAAGCTTAGATCATAAACAGATTCATGATCCCTATCACCAATGTAAAAAACAACTTGATTACCCGAAGCCTTTGGTGGATCTAAAAAGCTCGCGAGCCTATGCCATTGAAAAATTCAAGATGATATAATTGATACAATTTTTATGATAAACAGCCTATACTTCGTGTACATGCTTCTTTTTTGTTGCTATCGATGAAAATCCATCAAAACATCTCGTTAACATCTTTCAATACGTTTGGTATCGATGTTTCTACGATTGCTTTTGCCGAAGTCAGCTGCTTCGAACATCTTACAAGCGTATTGCGTGAGAACAAAAAGCAACTTTTAATTTTAGGTGGCGGCAGTAATATTTTATTTACACAAAATTTTGATGGCTTGGTGATTAAAAATAATTTTAAAGGGATTTCGATTCTTGACGAAAATGATCAAGACATACTAATTAAAGTAGGCGCTGGCGAAGTATGGCATGATTTTGTTCTTTTTTGTATTCAACATCATTATGCGGGTATAGAAAACCTATCACTCATACCCGGCAGTGTTGGGGCGTGCCCGATTCAAAACATTGGCGCCTATGGCGTAGAAGTTAAAGATGTGATTACTGAAGTTGAAGTGTTTGATTTACAAGAGCATGTCACCCGAACATTTTCTAATTCAGCCTGTGAATTTGATTACAGAAGCAGTATTTTTAAAACATCAGAAAAGGGAAAGTATTGCATTACGTCTGTCACGTTTCGATTAAAAAAACAAGCCACCATCCATACCGCCTACGGTGATATAGAACAAGAATTAGAACGTATGAAAATTTTATCTCCTTCGATTCAAGATGTAAGTCGAGCCGTGATGAATATACGCTCCAGAAAATTACCCGACCCCAAAAAAATTGGAAATTCAGGAAGTTTTTTTAAAAATCCCATTATTTCAGAAGAACATAAAAATAAAATATTACTTAACCATGCTAACATACCCCATTACGCCCAACCCAACGGATCTTATAAACTCGCCGCAGGGTGGTTAATTGAACAATGTGGGTGGAAAGGCAAACGTTTTGATCATTACGGTGTACATGAACATCAATCACTGGTTTTAGTAAATCACGGTGGCGCACACGGGCGTGATATTTATAATTTATCTGAAAGAATTATCGAATCTGTTTATGATACATTTGAAATCAAACTCGAAAGAGAAGTGAATATTCTATGATTAAATATTATTCGGCATTCATACTCATGGTATACAGTGCATTTAATACAGCTTATGCGCAATCCACCGCACGTACGGCCGAATTTACCAATGACAAAACCAACGTATGGAAAACCGTGATTTATCCTAAATCAAAGCAGGTTTTAAGCATGCATCGTCATGATTATGATCGCGTGCTTGTTGCGTTGAGTAACGGAGTATTAAAAATCACGAATAACAAAGGCGACATTCATTACTTAAAGCTTGAAAAAAATAAAGCCTACTATTTACCTAAAGATCCGGTTGATGAGCTACATCAAGATGAAAATATAGCCCACCACCCCATGACCGTCATGATTATTGAACTTAAAAAATAAAACGGAATAATATCAATTTCTTTACATCGCCTCAAAAATTGCAGCAGCCCCCATACCCGTTCCAATGCACATCGTCACCATACCGTATCTACCTCCGGTTCGGCGCAAGCCGTGCAAGAGTGTCGCCGCTTTAATCGTACCTGTTGCACCTAACGGATGACCTAGGGCAATCGCACCACCCAATGGGTTCACTTTATCACGGGGTAAACCCAAGGTTTCAATAACCGCCAACGCTTGCGCGGCAAACGCCTCGTTGAGCTCAATCCAATCCAGCTGCTCTAAGCTTAATCCTGCTTGTTTAAGTGCCATGGGAATCGCATGAATCGGACCAATGCCCATGATTTCAGGTGGCACGCCCGCGACAGCAAAGCTTAACAAACGCCCTAAAGGCTTTAACTTATAGGCTTTAAGTGCTGCCTCGTTCGCCAATAATGCAATCCCTGCACCATCACTCATTTGTGATGTATTACCGGCCGTGACCGAGCCTGTACGTGCAAACACCGGCTTTAAGCGCGAAAGGACTTCATACGATGTACCCGCGCGAGGGCCTTCGTCTTGGCTCACCCATGTTTCTTGGATACGCACATCACCCGTGTTTAAATCCGGATGTCGCTGTTTGACTAAAACAGGTACAATTTCGGCTTTAAAATCGCCTCGTTCTTGGGCAGCTAATGCACGACGATGGCTTTCGACCGCAAACGCATCTTGTGCTTCACGTGAGATACCCCACTTGCTCGCGACTTTTTCTGCTGTAATCCCCATGCCATAGGCAATGGCAACTTGATCGTTTTCAAAAATAGCGGGGTTGGTCGTGTATTTATTGCCTCCAAGAGGAACGCATGACATGCTTTCCACGCCTCCAGCTAATGCAAGCGCAGGGACATCACCACACGGCATGCTAGCCGCCGCCGTAGCGATGCTTTGCACACCTGACGAACAAAAACGATTAATCGTCATCGCAGGTACCGTATCCGGCAAACCGCTGAGTAAACTTGCGATACGCGCCACGTTCATGCCTTGCTCAGCTTCAGGCATTGCACAGCCAATCACCACGTCTTGGATGGCTGCCCAATCAATATTTTCGTGACGCGCTCTCAAAGCTCGTATGGTGCAGCTTAATAAATCATCCGGTAACGTATTTTTAAACACACCTCGAGGCGCTTTTCCAACGGGGGTACGTAAAATATCCACCACATACATCTGTGTCATGCGTTACTCTCCTTGTTCTTTTGAACCCAATATCATCTAATTGCGCAGAGGTTTTCCGGTAGTTAACATATGCCGAATGCGCGCCTGTGTCAGCGGTGTTTGTGCAAGACGCATAAACGCCGCATGCTCTAAACGAAGCACCCACGCTTCATCAACTTCTGTTCCAGCATCCACATCGCCACCACACATCACGTAAGCTAATTCTGAGGCCAAAAAGGCATCATGCTCGCTGATAAACCCACCCTCTTTCATATTGGCAACAAACGCTTTAAGTTGCGCCGTACCTGCACGACCGGCAACTTTAAAGCGCGTTGATAAGGGCGGTGCGTAATTTAAGGCTTGCATCGATTTCACTTTGGCAAGTGCTGCAAATAATACTTCATCGGCATGCATCACCCACGTGTCCGTCGCTTTCAAAAAGCCTCGTTGTTGGGCTTCGGCAGCACTTCCGGCGACCGTTGCCATAGCCGCTTGTTCAAAATAAGGTTGAAGACGGGGCATGATATCGCGCCCTACCGTTTCTGCTGCTGCCCTCAAGGCGAACTCTTTTGAGCCTCCACCGGCTGGAATTAAACCAACACCTGCTTCAACCAAACCCGGGTAGGATTCAAACGCGGCAACCACCGCGGCACTTTGCATGATAAGCTCACACCCGCCGCCCAGTGCACGACCTCGCAAGGCCGACACCACAGGAATCGTGCTGTATTTCACACGCATCAAGACATCTTGAAAATCATGGACCATGGCCGCCAAGGCTTCTATTTTTCCTGCCTCAAGAAATGCAGCAACACCGGCTAAATCAGCGCCAGAACTAAAATTACCGGCATTTTTTTGATAAATAATCATGCCTTGACAACGGGCTTCAGAAACCGCAACGGCTTCATACAAGCCATCTAACACGGCCTGACTGATGGTGTTGGATTTTGTTTTAAACGACAACACCCCCACATCATCTTGAAGATGCGATAAACACACCCCTTCGTTTTCAAACAAACTAGCTTGGTGTGTTGGGAATATTTGACGTTGATACACCGGTAATTTACGTGAGCCCTCATAATCAGCTAACTCAGGAGAAAACGCTTGGCCTTCGCGATAAAATTCGAAATCATCGCGATCTAACCAAGCTGGAAGAGGCGCTTGGCTCATGCTTGCGCCAGCCTCAATCGATGCCTGAAGCCACGCTGATGTATCGGTCATGCCAAAGGCTTGCCATGTTTCAAACGGACCCTGTTGCCAACCAAACCCCCAACACAGTGCTGCATCCACATCTCGCACGTTATTTGCAATACTTTCTAAATGAAAGGCTGAATAATGAAATAAGTCACAAAAACATGCACGTAATAATTCGGCTTGAGGTGAATCGAGCTTCAATAAGGCAGCCATACGTACTTTTGGATCAGCAAGCTTAAACACCGCTTTCACATCATCATCCACCCCACGTTCTGACGGCCTGTAATCCCCTAAATCGATGTCATACACATCAATATTTTTACCCTGTTTACGATAAATTCCTTGGCCTGTTTTTTGACCCAGATGCCCTGCCTTAATTAACTCAGACAACCAGGCTGGTAATTTAAAATAAGTATGCCATGGATCCGCTTCTAAACCTTCCTGCATGGTATGAATCACGTGCTGCAAGGTATCAAGCCCCACCACATCCATGGTTCGAAACGTGGCTGATTTAGGGCGCCCTAACAAACCACCGGTCAAAGCATCCACTTCGTCAAGCCCCAAGCCCAAACGCTCAGCATGATAAAGTGTTGCTAAAAGCGAAAAAACACCTATACGATTCGCAATAAAATTAGGGGTGTCTTTGGCGCGCACCACGCCTTTGCCCAAACGACTGGTGAGCCAGGTTTCAAGTTGATCTAATAATTCTGGAGAGGTCTGTTGTGCTGGTATTAATTCGGCTAAATGCATGTAACGCGGTGGGTTAAAAAAATGGACGCCACAAAAGCGTTCGCGCTGCGTTTCAGGAAAAATTTCAGCCAAAGCATGAATACTAAGCCCCGAGGTGTTACTCACCACGATTGTTTTTGAACTTAAATATGGTGTAATTTTTGCATAAAGCGCTTCTTTCCAATCGAGTCGCTCAGCAATGGCTTCAATAATCAAATCACATTCCGCAAGCTCACCTAAGTCGGTTTCATATTGACGCGCTAAAAGCAGCCCCGCGGTTTGGCTTGTTCCCAGCGGTGAAGGTTTTAATTGGGTGAGTTTTTTAATGCCTTGATTCACCACAGCATAAGCATCACCGTTTTGACCTGGTAAATCGTATAAACGCGTCTCAATGCCTGCATTCACCACATGCGCGGCAATTTGAGCCCCCATCACGCCCGCACCCAAAACAGCCACTTTTTTAATAAACCCTTGTTCCTTCATCACGCAACAACTCCCTTTCAAAAACATGTGGAATGCAGTATAACCTTAAATATAAAAAAATAAAAAATAATAAGTTGCGTGTGCTTATGGTGCTTAAGGCTCGATGGGTTCCCATATTTTTTTTACTGTGTGCTTTTAAATCCTACGCGATGGGCACCCATATTAATTGGGATCGCGCGGTCAACGAAGCCATTGTATCGTACGGCCTACCCGTCGAACCTAAACTTATCAAAAAATTTGAGAAATCTGGGGTTCATTACCCACCTGACGAGATTGCATTACTCGCATTCAAACAAGAGCAACACATGCAGCTTTGGGCTAAAAGCAAGCATCAAGCTTGGCATCATGTGCATACGTACCCGCTCACAGCCTCCAGTGGGCACGCAGGCCCAAAACTCCAAGAAGGTGACCGACAAATTCCCGAAGGCATTTATCACATTACGTATCTTAATCCCTTCAGCAACATGCATCTCTCGATGAAAATCGACTATCCTAATGCGTTCGATCGCCAACATGCGAGCTTTAAACGACGACATCGATTAGGTGGCAATATTTTTATTCATGGTAAAACCTCTTCTGTCGGCTGCCTCGCCGTCGGCGATAGCGCCATCGACGAGTTATTCTTGCTCACGCATCGCGTGGGGCTGGAACATGTCCAATTGATCATTGCCCCGAACGATTTACGCCGCACAAAGGCTATCAAAACAGCTTTTAATCAACCTCATTGGCTACCGACGCTCTACCAAAATATCAGACTGACGCTAAAGGAATTTCCTCTACCTCGTCATGGGCAGGCTCGTGTCGATTTAAATCATCATGATTAAAAAAGCTACCTAAAGCTTGGGTTACGGCCCCAAATGCCAAAGATACCCCATAACCAACAGCCAAGATCATACCTAGAGTCATGGTTGCTAAAATAGCGAGGCCGATCGCAAGACCCAAAATAGCCAGTACAGCAACGCCAGCAGACACCTCACCACCAACACATAAGACATAACCAGCAGCAAGCAAAGTTACACCGACAAAGATTACATTCAAGATAAGAAGCGTTTGATCGTTAGCGAATACTCTGATCTCTGAAATATCACAAAGCTCAATCAAACTTAATTTGAGCGCTTCAAATTCCGATGATGCAACACGATCACTGAACATCCCTAACCATGGAAAACGTGGATGAGTATATAAACGCTGTATATGCGCTGCCTGAAGCACTTTGTCTGTCGTTCGTTTGAACGTGAGTAGATCCTCTCTTTCTAGATTTGAATCAACTAAAATTGTGTTGGCTTTTCTCAAAACACTCAAGCTTTGAGTGACAAGCACCCTATCTTCATCTGATAGAGGTACACTTGCCTCTAAGCATAAAAGCGCATCTTCTACTGCTTCTACTACTAATAAAACGCGAAAACGCCAAACATGCAGTTGCCATGAATTCTTTTTTTTATTGGTATTTTCATCAATTAATGCATCTTTATTGGTATTTTCATCAATTAATGCATCGCTGATTAAACGCAAACAAGCACGAGCGATAAGCCCACGTAGATCGGGACCTAATTGCTCAGATACCTCTTGTTTCGAAAGATCAGGATGTGTTGCTAATGCATTTAAACCAGCAATAACGCTCTGGTCAAGCGTTGTGCTATCAAACAGGCCTTGATACAGCTTATCCAGAAGGCGCATTTTAAAATGCCATTGATTCTGCTCATCTTTCCAAACCAGTATGTTGCGCCCATCCAGGCATTTATGGTCGTCTTGAGGTAGTGATGGCAATAAATATATCTGTCTTGGCTGACGCAGCGTTAAAACCTTATCAAAGTCATAAACATGAGGAGCTATGAAGTGCATCACATTATCACTCTTAATGTATTAAAGATGCCCGCAAGATAACATAAACATAAAATACAATCAATATGGTTCAAAAAAAACTTACTCATGCTCGGGTGATACAACATAAATACCGGGTGCATTTCTTAAGTACTCTTGGTAGTCCATACCATAACCAAAAATAAAGTGATCATCGACTTCTAGGCCGACATAATCCGCATGCTGTACAGCATGAGGCTCTCGTGGGTGATGTTTATCGACCAACACAGCCGTGCGCACGTCCTTCGCTCCCATCGCTTTGATTTCATGGATAATCGCTGCAAGTGTCACACCACCGTCTAAAATATCATCGACAATAAGCACATGACGATCTTTAAGATTCGTGGTTGGTTTTGCACGCCAATGCAGATCGCCGCCGTGAGTCTCGCCACGATAACGTGTGGCATGCACGTAGTTCACTTCGAGTGGAAAGTCCATACGTACAAGTAAATTTCCCATAGGAATCAAACCGCCGATCATCACACACAACACCACCGGGTTTTTATCATGCAGATCGTGTTTAATTTCAACCGCCATTTTATCAAGCGCAGCCTCAATTTGTTCGAGAGTAAATAATTGCGTGGATTTTGCGAATACGTCTTGAATCAGGTTTGGATTAGAATTAGTCATTAAAAAGCTCAGCGAGAAAACAATCTCTAGTATACAAAATGCCAAGCCTTTATTCCAAGTATCTTTAGCTTTATTTCTTAAAAAATTATAATTTTAGCTCGGTAACAAAAAAATATTTTCTGGCGATTGCCGCAAAGGTGATAAAGGACGTTGGTACTTTTGCATAACTAAATAATAAAACCCTGCAGGAAAAAAAGATGCGAGTTTACCCATGTCGTTTAAAAATAAGCTTTTTTTAATCCAATACTCGCTTTGAATCGGTGGAACATAATAAAACACTTCAAAAGCAGCCTGCTGATAGCCTCGAGCCCATAAATCACGTTTTAACAGCAACGAGGATGTCAGGGTTACCCGTGCCCGGCCAAAGCCGGGAAGCCGGTGAAATCGCCGTGCTATACCCCATAAACTCAAGGGATTTATACCAAAAAAAACAACATACCCCATAGGTTTTAATACACGATCAATTTCATCTAAAACATGTTTTTCATGCCCAAAAATTTCGTGTGTCATGGGTGCAATCACGGCATGTATACTATTTCGATGAAACGGAAGTGCTTGGGGCGATCCTATAAAATCTGCTTTGGGTGCGTCTAAACACGGCGTGCACGTGTATTTTTGATTAAACAACAACGTATTAAGCCAAAGATTATCACCACATAGGCCTAATTGAAGCAGTATCTCGCCACGTAAAAAATCCTCATGACTTGTCAACTGCATGCTAAACGCTTCACCGAGATGATAACCTTGGGGGGTTTCAAACCAATCATTCAACGCTCGGTACTGGTATCGCTGTTCATCCAGGTTCACGAGACGTTAACGCTCCGCTTGTTCCTCATCTAACTGCTTGCGAATGGCGCGAACATCCGCCACTAAAGCTTGTTCTGCCAATTCTTTAAGGCTTGATTCAGGTAAAACACCTGAGTCTGAATAGATGGCAATCCCTTG
Source organism: Legionella sp. (assembly GCA_009995425.1). Lineage (GTDB taxonomy): Bacteria > Pseudomonadota > Gammaproteobacteria > Legionellales > Legionellaceae > JAALKW01. The sequence goes on from JAACPN010000014.1 coordinate 18,083, forward strand.
CTTAAAGACCATGAGATGAGGAATCGACTGGATACTAAACATTTCAGCAAGTTCTGCTTCATGCTCAATATCGACGGTTGTAAATAAAATAGACCCATACTGTTCTGCAACGCGCTCATAGATTTTTGAAAATTGCGTACACGGTGCGCACCACGTCGCCCAAAAGTCCACAAAAACAATGGATTCTGCATCGATGGTTTTTTGAAAATTAGCCGCACTCAACACAACAAGATTCGTCCGTGTATCCATAATCAAGCCTCCTACTTAGGTTATCGCTGATAGAACACGCTGAAAAACATCCGGAACACCACCCTGTCCTGCCACGCGATGAAAATGAGGTGCGCTTTTTTGAGTCGCATTTAAATTTTTATAAAACTGAATCAACGGTTCGGTTTGTGTATGGTAGACCTCGAGTCGTTTACGAATAATACCTTCACGATCATCTTCACGCAAAATTAATGCTTCACCGGTGATATCATCAAGGCCTTCTTTTTTAGGTGGATTATATTCAATATGATACGCACGTCCAGACGTAAGATGCACGCGACGACCGCTGATACGTTTCACAATTTCATCGTCATCCACAGCAATTTCAATCACATGATCCAGTTGAATTTGAGCTTCTTGAAGAGCTTCTGCCTGAGGAATGGTTCGAGGAAAACCGTCCAATAAAAAGCCCCGTTCACAATCTGGTTGCTTTAAACGTTCTTTGACCAGTTCAATAATAATATCATCCGAAACCAATTGACCTGCATCCATAATTTTTTTTGCACTCAAACCCAGTGGGGTTTTAGCAGCCACAGCCGCACGTAGCATGTCACCTGTCGAAATTTGAGGAATACAGAAGTGTTCAGCTAATTGAACGGCTTGTGTTCCTTTACCTGCCCCAGGGCCGCCTAATAAGATCAATCGTACTGATTCCATTATATCTCCTAGAATACTCCTAATTTAATGGGACCATCGTACCGTTTTGTCGCCATATTGTCACGCATTTCGATTTGCTTCACACCTCGTATCTGCTACATTAGATGCGCAATCATCTCGTGTATTATAAGAGGCGCCGCATGACCGTACTTGTTTTTGATATTGAAACCGTCCCCGATCTTGAAGCAGGACGCAAACTGTACGATCTTGAAGGGCTCTCAGATGCCGAGACGGCCCAAGCCATGTTTGCCTTACGTCGACAAAAAACAGGCCGTGATTTTTTACCGCATTATTTACAACAGATTGTCGCGATATCGTTAGTTATGGAAAAAAATGCGCATCTTAAAGTCTGGTCGCTTGGCGACGAGAGCTCTAACGAAGCTGAACTGATTGAGCGATTTTTTACAGGCCTTGATAAACATACTCCTAATCTTGTGAGTTGGAACGGCAGTGGTTTTGATCTACCTGTTTTGCATTATCGTGCACTCAAACATGGAATTTCGGCGCCTAGCTACTGGGACGCCGGCGAAAAAAACCAAGGCTTTCGTTGGAATAATTACCTCAATCGCTTTCATTATCGCCATCTTGATCTTATGGATGTGCTGGCAGGTTATCAAAACAAAGCGTTTGCCCCACTCGATGAAATCGCAAGCATGCTGGGTTTTCCAGGAAAAATGGGCATGCATGGCGGACGTGTTTCGGAAGAATACTTAGCCGGCAATATTAAAGATATCCGCAATTACTGCGAAACCGACGTGCTCAATACGTATTGCGTCTATCTCAAATTTGAATTAATGCGTGGCAATTTGAGCGAAGAGGCTTATCTTGCAGCGATTCAATGCGTACGTTATACACTTGAAGCTGAAGACAAGCCTCATTTAGATGCGTTTCTTCAAGCCATGCCGCTGGTCAGCGGTTGATTATACAGGACGAGACCTGGATATGCGCAGTAGATACGACTCTTCTAGAGCGGACACGCCATAGGCTAATTTTTCCGAGTTTCTTTCATCGTTCTCTCTGGGAATAGGAATAGGCTGTGTTTTTTCTTTTGGAGACTGCGATAAAAAATTAAGCCTCATATCTAGAAGCGATCGATGCTTAATTTCTCCTGTTGGTGAAGATGGAAGTGATCCAACCGAACGCGGACTAGAATCTAAATGCTGGCGTTCTTTAATCAAGTCCTGATATGTTTTAGATAATTTTTTTTCACCGGTTGCTCGGAGCCTCATTTTTTCTTGCTCAATCAGCGTATCTAAATCTTTTATTCGTTTTATTGAATCTTGTCTTGATGGTTCTAGTAGTAATTTTGAAAGCATATGAAAATCCAAATGAAAGCCTAAAAAAGCGCACTTTACCATATTTAATTACAAAAGAAAACAAATACCCACTTTTTAGAAAAATTTAGGCCAATCGTGACGTGCTCATTTATCTTGGCAGGTTTTGAGTTGCGCTTGATATATATGCGCGCGCGTGCGAACTTTACGTGCCACATGCATCAACCAAGGCTTACGTCGGTACGTTTTACGTTGATAACCACCCACACCTTCATGATACGCCAAATATAAAGCTTCTGGATCGCGAAGCGAAATACCCGCACGTTGATGAGCCTGATGAGCATACCAACCAATAAAATCTACACCATCCGCAAAATCGGTACGGGATGCTAAAATTTTACCGCGTGATTGTTTATACCCAGCCCAGGTATCATCTAATGCTTGCGTGTAACCGTACGCGCTCGACGGACGCGTCCACGGAATAACCCATAGGATTTTTTGACGTTCTGGTTTTGCCTCAGCATCAAATTTAGATTCTTGGTGCATGATGGCCATTTGAATGAATGCCGGTATGTGCCAGCGTTGCTCAACAGCGCGTGTCTCACGATACCAATCGGGATATTGCTTGAAGATATGACAAATATTATTAATATCACGTGGTGGTGCTGTCACACACCCCGTGATAAAAAATAACACACCAAGTATTGGGATAAAATAAGCTTTCATCACTTATTATTATCACAATACCAAAAAATATAAAAATAAATTTATTTTTTCTTTTTAGGTGGTAAATACAAATCCGTCACGGTACCTTCAAACATTTCGGCAGCTTGTGCGATGGTTTCTGAAACCGTTGGATGAGGATGAATGGTGAGTGCGATATCTTCCACATCACAGCCCATTTCGATCGCAAGTGTTGCTTCGGCAATCAGATCACCGGCATTCACGCCCACAATACCTGCACCTAAAATACGTTTTGTTTTAGGACAGAATAAGAGTTTCGTCATGCCTTCTTCACGACCCATGCTAAGTGCACGTCCGCTAGCCGCCCAAGGAAACACCGCCTTTTCGTAGTCAACCCCTTCGGCTTTGGCTTCACGCTCGGTTAATCCCGTCCATGCAATCTCTGGATCGGTGTACGCAACACTTGGAATGCACTTAGGTTCAAACGAGTGCTTCATGCCTGCAATCACTTCAGCGGCCACTTTACCTTCTGGAATCGCTTTGTGCGCCAACATCGGTTGACCGACCACATCACCAATAGCAAAAATATGATCGACATTGGTACGCATATACTTATCAACGGCGATAAACCCACGCTCATCCACATGAACACCGGCTTTATCGGCTGAAATATTCCCGCCGTTCGGTTTACGACCTACAGCCACCAAGACCTGCTTAAAGATCTCAGGTGTTTTTGTTGCGTGCTCGCCTTCCATGGTCACATGAATGCCATCTTTTTTAGCATCCATCCCGGTCACTTTGGTCTTAAGTAAAATGTTGACTCCGTGCTTGGTGAGACGTTTTTTTAAAACATTGACCAAATCAGAATCGGCGCCTGGCATGAGCTGATCAGCAAATTCAACCACGGTCACGTCCACACCCAAAGCAGAATAAACCGTTGCCATTTCTAAACCAATAATACCACCGCCTAAGACCAAGAAACTGCCTTGAATATCCGCAAGTTCAAGTGCACCGGTTGAACTAAAAATACGCTTATCTTCTGGAATAAACGGAAAGCTCACGGCTTCACTGCCAACGGCAATAATTGCATGCTCAAAATCAACCTGAGTTTTACCCTCTGCACCCGTCACTTCGAGTTGCTTCGGTGATGTGAATTGAGCGCTTCCTGTCACACAAGTCACTTTACGTTGTTTAGCAAGGGCTGCCAAACCGCTGACCAATTTACCGACGACTTTGTTTTTCCAAGCCACTATTTTTTTGTTATCAAAGCTTGGCTTACCAAAACTTACACCAAGTTCATCCATTTCACGTGCTTCATCCGTCACTTTAGCAACATGCAATAAAGCTTTAGATGGAATACATCCGACATTCAAACACACACCACCCAGCGTATCATAACGCTCAACCAAGACCACCTGCTTACCTAAATCAGCGGCTCGAAATGCGGCGGTATACCCACCAGGACCACTACCAATCACCACCACATCTGCTTTAATTTGTTTTGTCATAATTTTGCCTTAATTTATTATAATAAAATACGTCGCATATCGCTCAAGCCGTCACTGATAAAACGCGTGAAACGTGCCGCTTCGGCTCCGTCAATCACACGATGATCGTACGAAAGAGAAAGCGGTAACATCAGTCTTGGCACAAAACCTTTACCATCATAGATAGGCTTCATGCTGGAGCGTGACAAACCTAAAATTGCCACCTCAGGACCGTTCACAACGGGCGTAAACGCCGTACCACCAATGCCACCGAGACTTGAAATTGTAAAGCATCCGCCTTGCATATCGGCTGGCATTAAACCTTTTTCGCGCGCTTTCTTACTTAAACGCGCCATTTCTTTGGCTATATCACGAACAGAGCATTGATCCACGTTTTTAATCACTGGAACAACCAAACCCTGCGGTGTTTCGACCGCAATACCGATATGACAATAGTGCTTATAAATTAAGTTCTCACCGCTTGCATCCAGCGAGCTATTAAACTGAGGAAACACCGCCAATGCACGTGCAACCACTTTGCATGTAAACGCCAACAACGTTAATTTATAGCCTTCTTTTTCAGCTTGTTTAAGCTCAGACTTTCGAAATGCTTCTAAATCCGTAATATCCGCTTCATCAAATTGCGTCACATGTGGAATAGTCACCCACGAACGATGCAAGTGCTCACCCGTGACGCGCTTGATTTTATTAAGCGGTTTCAGTTCAATCGCTCCAAATTTACTAAAATCAACCTGTGGAGCCTGAGGCAAGTTAAATCCACCACCCTGCGATTTTTCCTGCAGTTTATGCTTAACAAACTGCTCAAGATCTTCACGGGTAATACGATCTTTTCGGCCCGATCCGCTCACATCATCTAAATTTACACCCAGTTCACGCGCCAAGCGGCGTACGCCAGGGCCCGCCAAAATGACCGTATTGGATGAAACGGGTTCTAGTATAGCTTCTACAGGTTTGACGTTATTGACCACCGGTGCGCCAGAATGTTCCGCTAAAGCCTCGGGCGGTAAATCTGCAGACACCACGTTCTTCTCGGTCATCGTATCATCAGGCAAATCAATTTCTGGAGATAAGGCAGGTTTTTGTTGCTCGCCCGCATCACGCACCGACAGCACTAAAATCGCATCACCTTCCGATATTTTATCACCCAGCTTTAAACTCAGAGATTCGACTACACCTGCCATGGGAGATGGGATCTCCATGCTGGCTTTATCAGACTCTAACGTCACCAAAGGTGTATCTACCTCGACCGTATCACCAACATTGACCAACACTTCAATGACGTCGACATCACTCACACCGCCAATATCGGGGACCTTAACTTCTTGTTTGTTCGTCATCCTTACCTCTCATTAATGCGTTGCAGGATTTGGTTTTTTAGGATCAATTTTATAACGCTTTATTGCATCTGATACGACGGATGCAGCAAGCTCATCTTGATCCACTAAAGCTTTGAGTGCGGCCAAAACAATAAATTTGGCATCCACCTCAAAAAAGTGACGTAGTTTTTCACGCGTATCACTACGACCATAACCATCCGTTCCAAGCGTGACATAAGGCGCTTTAACCCAAGGACGAATTTGGTCAGCGTACAAGCGCATGTAATCCGTTGCAGCAATCACCGGACCTTTTTGCCCTGCTAATTGTTCTTCTACGTAACTTATGGATGGCTTTTGATCAGGATTCAAGCGTGCTTGACGTTCAAGCTCTAAGCCTTCACGACGAAGTTCGGTGAAGCTTGTGACACTCCAAATATCAGACGATACCGAGAAGTCTTGTTCAAGCAATTTGGCGGCTTTCATCACTTCACGCAAAATCGTGCCCGAACCCAGCAATTGCACGTGATGCTTTTTAGGTTTCTTGCACGCATCTAAACAATACATACCACGCAAAATACCTTCTTCTGCACCTTCTGGCATATCAGGATGCGTGTAATTTTCGTTCATCACCGTGATGTAATAAAACACGTTTTCTTGCTTTTCAATCATGCGATACAAGCCGTGTTGAATAATCACCGCCAGTTCATACGCAAACGTTGGATCGTACGAAACACAATTAGGAATCATCGACGACATCAAATGGCTGTGACCGTCTTGATGTTGCAAGCCTTCGCCTGCGAGCGTTGTTCGTCCGGCCGTTGCACCTAATAAAAACCCGCGCGCTTGCATATCGCCTGCAGCCCAAGCTAAATCGCCCACACGTTGAAAACCAAACATGGAATAATAAATATAAAACGGAATCATGGCCAACTGATGGGTGCTATATGACGTAGCCGCTGCAATCCACGAGCAAAAAGCGCCGGCTTCGTTAATCCCTTCTTCTAAAATTTGACCATCGCGTGATTCACGATAATACATGATTTGATCGCGATCTTCAGGTGTATACAACTGCCCTACAGGTGAGTAAATACCAATTTGCCGAAATAAACCTTCCATACCAAACGTACGTGACTCATCAGGAACAATCGGTACCACGCGCTTACCTAAAACTTTATCTCGAAGCAAGACGGAGAGAATACGCACAAACGCCATGGTTGTGGATAGCTCGCGCTTACCCAAACCTGCTGTAACACCAGAAAAAGCCGATAAATCCGGTACTTTTAACGCCTCGGCTTTTGTATTTCGTACCGGAAGATATCCACCTAACGCTTCACGCTGTTTTTTTAAGTACTGCATTTCTGGACTGGTTTCTGCCGGGCGATAAAACGGTATATTCGGTATTTCTTCATCCGTAATCGGAATACTAAATCTATCTCTAAACGCTTTGAGTTCATCATCCGACATTTTCTTTTGCTGATGCGTAATGTTTTGAGCCTCACCCGCAGCACCCATACCGTAACCTTTGATTGTTTTTGCTAAGATCACCGTAGGTGAGCCTGTGTGCGCAACCGCATCGGCATAAGCCGCATACACTTTTTGAGGATCGTGCCCCCCGCGATTTAAACGCCAAATGTCATCATCGGTTAAATGCTCCACCATTTTTTTCAACTCGGGTGAGCTACCAAAAAAATGTTCGCGTACATACGCGCCATCATTCCCTTTATAATTTTGATAATCACCGTCGACGCATTCTTCCATGCGCTGTTGTAATAAACCGTCTTTATCACGCGCAAGCAAAGCATCCCAACGCCCACCCCAAATAACTTTGTTGACATGCCAACCCGCACCACGGAATAACCCTTCAAGTTCTTGAATAATTTTTCCGTTGCCTCGAACAGGACCATCTAAGCGCTGTAAATTGCAATTGACCACAAAAATTAAATTATCTAATTTCTCGCGCACAGCAATCGAAAGCGCCCCCACCGATTCAGGCTCGTCCATCTCGCCATCACCCAAAAAGGCCCAGACTTTACGCTGGCTTGGCTCGATTAACCCTCGGTTTTCGAGGTATTTTAAAAAGCGCGCTTGATAAATTGCCTGCAACGGCCCAAGCCCCATCGATACCGTCGGAAACTGCCAAAAATCAGGCATGAGCCATGGATGAGGGTACGAAGATAAACCATCTACTTCAACTTCTTGACGGAAATGCTCCAGCTGTTTCTCAGACAAACGGCCCTCTAAAAAAGCACGCGCATAAATACCCGGTGCTGAGTGCCCTTGAGCATACAATAAATCAGCGCCACCAGGCGCCTCTGGGCCTTTGAAAAAATAATTAAACCCCGTTTCATACAACGTAGAGGCGGAAGCATACGAAGCAATATGGCCACCCAGCTCAGGCGAATGCTTAACCGCTCGCAGAACCATGGCAACCGCATTCCAACGAATCAAGGCATTAATGCGTTTACCAATGCCTTCATCGGATGGCATGGGCTTTTCGTCATGCCGGTTAATTGTGTTGCGATACGGCGTATGAATCGCCGTTGCAAGTGACACGCCCGACGCATCAGCCGCGCTCAATAATTGTTGAATTAAAAAAGCGGCACGCTCTGGCCCATGCTCTTTAATCACGGCTTCGAGCGATTCAAGCCACTCACGGGTTTCTGTTGGATCAAGATCTTTTAATAAATCTCGTGATAAATCTTTTGATAATTGATTAGCCATATCTATTTTCCTTAGCAACAAACGGGTGTAACTTGCAGGCGTTTATCAACGGGGCCCGCACATGCACTCATACAAACACGGTAGTCTGCAGGGCAATCACACGACGATTTTCGGCATTGTAGTGGATCGCGAAAGGATTGCAACTGAAGCGCTACGCGCTTTCCTTGCGTACGCTGCTCATGAACGTAAGTTTTATAACGCTGTTCCATCGTTTCATTTTCGCGAACTTGGCAGGCTTTGCAGCTATCGTCACATGTCCGCAAACAAGCCTGTTGGTGTTTCATACAAATCTGTTCGCACGCTCGCTTTTCCTGTGCCAGAGTCACATCTTTAGGATTGGATGTGCAACTCAGCATACACAATAAAGCACAAGCAACAACCATAACTCGAGCAGTAGCACGCATATTGATTTAATCCTTACGCATTTTGTCAGTCAACGACATCGGTGTGGGATATTTTAAGACCACAACATACGACGATACAATAAACGTTAAAATCGTTGTTGCTTGAATTAAATTAGACGCCACATCGGATATAAGCTTAGTACTTAAGGCAATACTTGCAACCAGTAAAGAAAATTCACTGGCCTGGCCAAGTCGCATACCCACTTCTTTGGATACGGCTTTTTTTTCACCCGCTTTAGATAACAAAAAGTAAAAGCACCATGGCTTAAACACTAAAATCAACGAAGCTAAAATTAATGCGGGTATCACCACTGGCGCGGCGGCTCCAAAATTGAACGTCGCCCCCACCGCAAAGAAAAACATAACAAGAAAGAAATCACGTAGTGGCTTCAAACTTTCGGCAATAAACAGCGAAATAGGGCTGGATGCCAACGCCACCCCGGCAACAAACGCGCCAATATCTTCAGATAAACCTAAGTGCTCTGCAAGCATCGACAAGGCTAGACACCACCCAATGGATAATAAAAACACATATTCTTGGGTTCGGTCAAACCGCGCCAAAAGCTTGACGAGAACATAGCGTTCCACCGCAAAAGCAAAAAAGACAAGCGCTGGCAACGTGATACAAACCGACACCAAATCACGCCAATCCAAGCCACCGACGTTCTGTGCGCCATTGATTAAAATCAACACCACAATCGCAATAATATCTTGCATCAACAACACACTTATCATCACCTCACCCGTGTGTTGATGATGCAAAATGGTCGTTGGCAATAATTTTAAACCGATAATCGTACTGGAAAACATCATCGATGCACCAAGCACCAACGATTCGGTCACCGACAAACCGAACCAACGACCAATACCATAGGCAACAAGCGCAAACAACAGCGAGCTTAGGGTTGCAATCCAGGTCACTTTTTTCAACATATGCAAAAGATTTTGCGGCTGCAGGTGCAAACCTAACAAAAACAGCAAAAACACAATTCCTACATCCCCCACTTCACGCACAGCCGTTAAGTCAGAAATCAGTCCTAACCCCCAAGGGCCCAAGGCCGCGCCTAATAAAATATACGCGACCAACAGCGATTGACGTGTGTAGAGCACCAGCGTCGAAAACACCGCAGCACCGGTAAAAATCAAAAAAACCGTATAAAACACCACCCCTTCTTGCATACGCCCACATCCTCCATAGTTAATATTTTATTGTTTATTCATAAGATCAGGATAGTCGCTTATGATTGCATCTGCACCCCACGCCCAAAATTGACGTGCCCACTTTTTGGAATTCACGGTATACACACACACAGCGTAGCCCTCGTTTTTAATCTCCTGAATCCGCTCTTGATTCACCACATGCTTCGGCAGATGCAGCGACACACCGTTCACATGCTGTAATCTTGTCAACCAATCTTTTTTCCAACTGAGCAGCAAAAGACCCAACGGTAATTCGGGTGATACATGAGAACAGAGCTGTAACGCTTTTTCATCAAAACTTGAAAGCAACGGGAGCGGTGCATCGTCCGACCAACATTGATTAATGCACGATAAAACAGCCGTGGTTGTCTCGTCTGTACGTCCAGGTAAAGGCTTCATCTCAATGTTGGCATGCAATGAATGACGTGCAAACCAACGCAAAGTCTCATCGAGCTTGGGGATTTTTTCATCACGAAAACGCGAAGAAAACCAGGAGCCGGCATCAAGCGACGCGATATATTCACTGGATGCATCCCCAAACTGACCTCGGCCATTAGTTGTTCGTTTGAATGTTGTGTCATGAAACACAAACAACTCACCGTCTGCACTCATCATCACGTCAAATTCAATCGAGCGCGCGCCTAATTCGCGCGCTTTTTCAAATGCTGCAAAGGTATTTTCTGGAGCATAAGGTGCTGCGCCACGATGTGCAATCAAAGGTTCTAGGGTTATTGCCACGCATGCCTTCAAATGTCAAATTTTCTCATGACATTAGAATAGCGCATTATTCTCTAAGACACCATGCATCTCGTTACGCTACCGCAAGAAAATATGCTTCTTCTGACGACATGTCAACCACCTCATTAAACGATAAAGCACGCTCTTCGCCATAAGTGAAAAATGTATAACGTTTATTTAAATGCTCACCTGGCTCGTCATCAGATCTTATCTGATCTTGTAACATAACAAGCGCATCAATTTTTTCCATCGCATGGTCGTCGCCCCCCACCGCAAGGTCTGCAATCATTTTATCACAGGCCATCACTTCATTAGCTGTGGTATCGGGTGTGTACGCAAACTCATCGGAAGAAAACATGGCCATAGCACGGGTAAAAATGAAAGCCGACAACGTATAAAACTCATCGAGAACAGGTCGCATATACGTTGTAACATGATAACCAATCATCATGATTGTTAGCGACAAAATCATGCCATCCAGTCCAAAAACACAAGCAAAAATTGTCATATATGCCTGAGCAGCTATCGAGAACGTTCGATTTTCCAGTACTTGTTCAAGCCCCAAAAAAGTCAGAAAGAGTACTAATATGACTAAAAGTACGGAGGTTGGCATCATCGCGAGCAATAAATCTATCCATAAATGAACCATAAAACCCAAACCAACACCACAAACAAATATCAGAATATCTAACGTTAAATGAGCGAGTATCTCACCCAAACGCATGAGCCATTGTTTAAATATAAACCAGAACTGTGCGAGTGTTTTAAATTGACCTGTATGCGCATACAGATGACGCGCCATCGCAACAAACCACAGTTCATGTTTCGCAAGATAAGTCAGCGCACTATCCCCGCCGTTAACCGGTTTTTCTTCACCTAAACGTACGCGTTGACATGCGTCGCTTCTCACTGAAGCCAATCCACGTGTATTCCATTGAGCCACATGCTCACGACCAAGTGCTTGCTTAAATTCTTCTAAGGCTAATACATCATGACAAAAAGGCAATGCTGATAAATTATTCTCTTTTCGAGTTTGTATAACATTGATTAATTCATCTGGCGTTAATTTTTGTGCCAAACGTGCTGTTTGGCTAAATCCTAAAACTTCAGTGTGTTTTAATTGATCAATAGCTTCTTGCTTATACTGTGCCTGGTTATTGCGATGATCGTTTAAAAACTCTTGGGCTTGGGTCGATGAGCATTGGTTTAAATACGACTTATCATGCTTGACTAAACGCAAAAGCAACGAGCTTAATCGTCGTTGTTCATCTGTTTCCCTCGCTTGTTCTAACAAAGCATCTGTAGCCACCACGGCCTGCTCTAAAAAATGAGCATCACTTGTTAATACCTTAGGTAAATTCGATAACAAAACTGGGTTCGTTTTTGCACGTTCCAATACGAGATCTGGGTAGTTTAAAACAACCTGTGCATGTTTTATGAGTGCTGCACGGCATACTTTGATTGTTTCTAAATTTTGAGCATCACACGCTAAAATCGCTTGGTTCACCTCAATCAAAGCTTTAGCCGTCACACCGTGTGGAAAATTAAAGTTTTTTAAATCTGAGAGCGAATACTGGTTTAAATTATCTAACGTGAGAAAATAAGCTTCACGATTTATTTTCTCCTGAACAAACCCTTTTAATAATTCAAAAAATTCAGCCCTAGGTTTTAACGTAAACTGAGTCCAGTCATCATTAAAATCACCTAATTCAACAGCAGCACCAGCAAATCCCAAACGATCTTCAATATATTTATTGAAGGCAGCAATCTGCTTTTCACCTTTCTTGTCTTCTGTGTCTTCCCTATCTACCAACGTTCGACCTTGCTGGACCCAAGATATGCCAGCATCGGGTTGATATAATTCATTAATTTCAAATAATAAATGTTGACTTAAGGTTTCTAAAATCTGTGCTTCATAATCTTCTGAAAAAATACGAGGCGCATGTTGTTTAAAATACGCTTGAACATCTGATTTAGAATTATTCGGTATACTGTGTTCAAAAACATCGTACACAGAATGTGCCACCTCTACTCCCATACCGGCGGCTTTTGCTTCTTTGAGCATAATATTTAAAACATGAACTTGGTAAGCGTCACCAACATGACGTTCATAATTAAAGCGATCATGTAAGGCACTGACAAGCTGATAACGCTGTTGAGATAAATAATTGGTGACCCAATCCAGATCGGTTCGATACAGCTGCATCACCATATTAAAACGCGTATTAATCCCCGTTTCACAGGTTCCCATGGCATCAAAAATTGCTTCCAGTAATTTTTCCTTTTTTGCTGGGTTCAGTTTGAATCGTGGGTCTTCTGTTGTATAAAGAAAATAAAAGTTCTCAAAATAATCAAGACTGTCATGCAGTGATAAATTAAATAAATTAGCATTCCCTGTTTTGCGTTGTTCTTTAAAAAGATTTAATGCATTGATAAATTGATTATGCGAGATAGTTCGTGACACAGGGTCTGGAATTTTTTCAGCTAATCGAAAAATAATCAAATTCCATTTTGCTACATCTCGACTTAATGCATAACAATACGTTAAAGCATGAATTTCGGTTTTTTTTGCTTGTTCATATTCATTGAGTGAGACTGTTTTATAAAGTTGTTTGCTTGAAAACATGACAGGATTTCCACTTTAGGCTGGGAATAAATGGAATTTAAATGTACCATAAATATAAAATTAAATCAATATAATTTTTAAGGCTCGAATCACCATCACCACGCTCTTTTTGTCCATTTTTTTTCTCAGATTGATTTACAACGCAAATCCGTTTATAACTCAGCATTCACTTATTTTCATGCTGAGTTATTCATGCCTTCTATTGAAAAAACCCCCATCGACGATGCTCATTTTAATGTACTCGATTATGCCGACGCACACGGTTTTGGTGATATTCATATTAAAGTTGACCCGGCGACGGGCATGCGCGCTATCATTGCAATACACAATACCCAACTCGGACCCGCCTTGGGGGGATGTCGTTTTGTTGAGTATCCTGACTCTAATACAGCGCTTTACGATGCCATGCGCCTGGCACGGGGCATGAGCTATAAAGCCGCGTCCGTTGGCCTGCCTTTAGGCGGTGGAAAAGCCGTGATTTTAAAGCCCCAAGGCGAATATGACCGCGAAGCTTATTTTCACGCCTTTGGTAAATTTGTGAACTCACTCGATGGCCGCTATATCACCGCGCTTGATAGCGGTACCGAGCTTAACGACATGGATATGATTGAGCAGCATACACCTTACGTTGCAAGCTCCTCACGCCTGCAAGGCGATCCATCTCCGTTCACAGCAGAGGGCGTGTTGCTTGGCATTCAAGCAGCTGCCCAATTCAAATGGAATAACCCATCACTCCAAGGCCTTCATGTAGCGATTCAAGGGCTGGGTCATGTTGGCTACGCGCTTGCACGAAAATTACATGCCTTAGACGTTAAGCTCACCGTGGCTGATATCAATGCCGATGCTGTGGCGCGCGCCATGCATGAGTTTAACGCTGAATCAACATCCACCGATAAAATTCATGAAGTCGCTTGTGATCTCTTTGCGCCATGTGCACTGGGTGCCATACTCAATAACAAGACCATTCCAACGCTACAAGCTTCCGTTATTGCGGGTGCGGCTAACAATCAACTTGCGCACACCTACCACGGTCAGCAATTGCATGATCGCGGTATTTTGTATGCGCCTGATTATGTGATTAATGCAGGTGGGTTAATTTTTGCTGCCGATCAATATTTAAATCATGCCATCAAACCCAACCCTCGGCAGCTTAATAATATTCATGACTCATTGCTTGATATATTTTATCGTTCAAGCTACGAAAATAGCCCTACCAGCACCATTGCCGACACCATCGCTCAAGAAAAACTTGAGAGAAAATCATGAAACATTTAAACCTCACCGAGCCACTTTACCAATATGTACTGGATTCCTCGCTTCGCGAACACCCTGTACTAAAAAAACTTCGTGACCACACGGCAAGCTTACCTTTGAGCGTGATGCAAGTTGCACCTGAGCAAGCCCAGTTTATGCAATTTTTAATACGCATGTTAGATGCAAAAAAAATCTTAGAACTGGGTACGTTTACAGGCTATAGCGCGCTTGCGATGGCCTTGGCCTTGCCGGACGATGGACGCGTTATCACGTGCGATATCAATACCGAATGGACCGACCAAGCTCAGCCGTTTTGGCAAAAGGCTGAACAAGCCCATAAAATCGACTTACGACTTGGCCAAGCATTAAATACCCTTCAAGCGCTTCTAGATACAGGAGAGGCCCACACGTTTGATTTTATTTTTATTGATGCCGATAAAACAAATTATACAGCTTATTATGAACTGGCATTACAATTAATAAGCCGCCATGGCGTGATTGCGATAGATAACACGCTGTGGCAAGGTGATGTGATTAATCCCGACGACACACGCTCTCAAACCCGTGAAATTCGTAGGCTCAATGCTCACCTTCATACCGACACACGCGTTGATATCAGTTTATTGCCAATAGCTGATGGTCTTTTTTTAATAAGACCCAAAAATAAAACCTAAATTTATACCCGATGCGACGGTGTAATATCAGCATCATCGTCGTTCGAGATATCAGATTGAGGTGCCTCGCCCGCAAGACGCCGATTCAAATCACCCAAGACTTTTTCTGCCGCACATAAGTTCGGAGCCTGGGTTATTTGTTGTTTTAACATTTTATACTCCACATCTCGGGGAATTGCTCCATCAGCTTTTAATATATCTAACCGAGTGACGCTGTTTTGTTGCAGGCTCAATCGCATATCATCAATAATCGTATGAATAACATCGATAGACTCTGCTGTTTGAAGCAAAAATTTAAAATCCTCATCAAGATGAGACATCTCTGTATCCATGGCTTGAATTAATGCGCCTGATAGACGTTCGGCCGCTTCAGCGTCAGACAGCGGTGTGAGATACATATCATCAATCACCTGAGCGATCGCCTGAGAGCCAATTTTATTTCTTAATAACTCAAGCTGGGTATTGTCTACGCTTTTGATGCTTTCAGTACTCGTAGCATCCGATAAAGGCGAACCGTTCACATATTCCCTGCTCAATTCAAGCTTGACGAGCGACTGTAAAGCTTGAGCCATGGCGTCAAACAAACAATCCCCTAGACTTTTTGTTTTTTCATTGACGAACCAATGCTCGTTTTCACGATTATTTAAGGTGATTGTGGGTGCATCTGGCGTACTTGTTCTATATAAAGCTTGATGCTTTACGATTTTTATAACATCCGTTCCATCTTGATTAAACACATAATCAATCATATGAACATCAAGGTTAATATCGAGCATTTCGGCTAAGGCTATGGCCTCATCCGTGGTTGCCCACGCACCTGGCTGACGCATCTTAGCAAAATAATCTTCCATAGAGACATCATGATCCACTTGAAAGTTTGAACGAAAAAACAGAGCCATAGGCTCAGGACTGCTGAGCAAGTGATCAAGTGCTTTTTCACGTAGTATGCCTTCGAGTTGCTCTTGAATTTGCGTTTCATCAAACAAATCAAATATAACGACATCAATACCTAGCTTTTCTTGGATTTTTTCTCTAATCGACATGACATCACCTTAATTTAACTGTATATTAATTAATACTATAGACCAATTTTTACCTCATGCTTGCTACATCATGATTTTAAGTTATGATAGAAGAGCATTTTGACAAGGAGTCTGTGTATGAATAAATCATCTTCTAAAAACCCCTGCGGCCTCGACGGCTTTGCCTTTCTTGAATTTTCAGGTCCTGATGCTTCCTATCTCCATAAGATTTTTCATCAACAAGGCTTTACCGAACACGCAACACATCAAACAAAACCTATAAGCTTATTAAAGCAAGGTGATATCGAATTTATGATTAATAGCACACAAAATAGTCAGGCAGCCCAACATGCACACACGCATGGCGCCGGTGCATGTGCCATGGGTTTTCGTGTTTATGACGCAAAGCTTGCCTTTGACCACGCACTTGCTCACGGAGCAACGGCTTTTAACGACGCAGAAGATGTTCAACATGGTTTACCCGCAATCAAAGCCATTGGCGGGAGTGTGATTTATTTTGTTGATGAGCATCACACACCGTTTTCAAATCAATGGATCATCAATCAAAATCCAACACCTGCGCCCGCTCAAGGCCTGATCCAAATCGACCATCTCACCCATAATGTCAAACACGGTCAAATGGATACGTGGGCTGCATTTTATGAAAAAATTTTTGGCTTCAAAGAAATCCGATTTTTTAATATTCAAGGTCAAATGACAGGCTTAATCAGTCGTGCACTCGGAAGCCCTTGTGGAAAAATTAAAATTCCACTCAATGAATCCAAAGATGATCAATCTCAAATTGAAGAGTTTTTGCGTGATTATCACGGTGAAGGCATTCAGCATATTGCGCTTAGCACAGCTAATATTTACGACTCCGTGCGTGGCTTACGTGAAGCCGGCCTTAAATTTTTAGATGTTCCTGATACTTATTACGAAGGTATTCACGCCCGTCTTCCTTGGCACCAAGAACCTATCGATAAACTCCAACAAGGCCGTATTTTAATCGACGGAACCCGAGACCCTACCGGTGGATTATTATTACAAATATTTACAGAAAATCTTTTTGGGCCCGTATTTTTTGAAATCATTCAGCGTCGCGGTAACGATGGCTTTGGCGAAGGTAATTTTCAAGCTTTATTTGAGGCCATTGAACGCGATCAAATCAAACGAGGCACTTTAAAAACATGAAACTTGCAAGCTTAAAATCAAATCAAACACGGGACGGTATATTATGCGTGGTCCATCAAGACCTCTCATGTGCCGTCGATGCAACGGATATTGCTCCAACACTTCAACAAGCTTTGGATAATTGGCGCGTTATTGCACCTCGCTTGGAAGCTCTGTCAGCAGAACTTCACGCAGGAAAACTCGAAGAGAAAACATTTCCATTCAATCCAGCATCATGCGCATCGCCGCTACCACGGGCTTATCAATGGGCAGACGGCAGTGCGTATGTGAATCATGTTGAACTGGTACGCAAAGCACGCGGTGCTGAACTACCTGAAAATTTCTGGACCGATCCACTGATGTACCAAGGGGGATCGGACACGTTTATTGGCCCCTGCGATCCTATTCTTGTGCGTGATGAGGCCTTTGGCATTGATTTTGAAGCTGAACTTGCCATCATCACCGATGATGTGCCTATGGGCGTATCGGCATCAGAAGCGGGGCAATACATTCGGATGTTTATGCTGGTCAACGATGTATCTTTACGTAATTTAATCCCAAATGAGCTTGCCAAAGGTTTTGGTTTTTTCCACGCCAAGCCTTCCAGCAGCTTTTCACCCGTCGCCATCACCCCCGATGAGCTTGGGGAGGCCTGGGATAACGAACGCGTCCATTTACCACTCTGTAGCTATTTGAATAATGCATTTTTTGGCAAACCCAATGCCGGTATCGACATGACCTTCTCGTTTCCTGAGCTGATTGCTCATGCAGCAAAAACGCGTGCACTCGCGGCCGGTTCCATCATTGGTTCAGGTACCGTATCCAACCTGGATAGAAGCCAAGGCTCTTCATGCATTGCAGAAAAACGCATGCTCGAAATACTTAAATATGGCGAAGCCAAGCATCCCTATATGCAATTTCGTGACAGCATACGCATTGAAATGCTCGATCACGCGGGTCATAATTTATTTGGCTCCATTCAACAAACGGTACTGAAAGCATGAAGCTTTATGATTACTACCGCTCAACGGCAAGCTATCGCGTGCGTATTGCGCTTAATTTAAAGCAATTAACCCATGATACCATCCCTGTCGATTTAGTCCGGCAAGGCGGTGAACAACACACCCCTGAATATAAAAAAATTAATCCTCAAGGCTTGGTTCCAGCACTCGAAATCGATACAAACACGCCGCCACTCACCCAGTCACTGGCTATTTTAGAATATTTAGAAGAACAATACCCAACCCCTTCCCTACTCCCCAACGATGCACGTGCCCGCGCTCACGTTCGCAGTTTGGCACTTTTAATTGCCACTGATATGCATCCCCTGAATAATTTACGGGTGTTAAAACAACTTCGTACGCAATTTAACGCATCAGAAGATGAAGTTAACGCATGGTATCATCATTGGCTGGCGCTTGGATTTAATGCCTTTGAAAAAAAACTCACACACCTGCCTCGAGAAGAAAGTAAATTTTGTTATGGCGATCATGTCAGCATGGCTGATATTTGTTTAATCCCTCAAGTCTATAATGCACATCGATTTGAGTTTTCACTCGCAGCGTATCCTATCATTCAAAGTATTACGGATGCATGTTTAACCATACCAGCGTTTCAAGATGCCGCACCTTCTGTTAATGACGGCATTTTATAACCTGAAAAAACCGGGGTTAAGGGGTAAAAGCCCGAACACACCGAACGCGAGTGCCAAAGTCCTTATCGAAATCAAGCGGGTCCCCAGCGTTGAAATACTGGACCCACGCGAAGATCGCCGGATTGTTGGCAGACTCGGTAGAACCCCAGTAGTAATCATTGGCAAAACCACCGATAGCATTTTTATTGTCATACAAGCAATTAAGCTGGCCGGAGGCCGTATTGTTATTTCCGGCCGGTAAAAACCAATCGTGGTAACACATGTTTCCTGACTCACAAGGGGTATTTCCTTGGGAATCAACTTCATAATCAGCACACAGCTGTGCCGCATAAGGCGTACCCCCGTTATCACCGAGGGCTGCCACAATCGCCGTGGTATTTGCATCACCGTCCGTGTTGCTTTGTGCACCCGACCCTATGGCCGTGCCATATCCACCCCATTCTATGCTCGTACTATTATCCGCAGTCGCTGCAATCAGATTATTTAAGCCACCATGAAGACAAGCAATCGTTCCACCATAAGCCGGCTGCCCAATGGCTGTGGTTTCGTAGGTGTATCCATTGGTCAGTATCGCGCTACTGCTCGGCATTGTAATCACCACATCCACAGCACCCGCGGCATGTGCAGGTGTGACAGCGGTCACGGTTGTTGAATTAACGACGTGAACACTGGTTGCCGCTTCACCTCCAAAAGTGACACCGGTCGTATCGGCAAAGCCTGTGCCACTTAATGTGACCCCTGTACCACCCGATGCGGAACCTGAGGTAGGAGTCACGCCAGACAACTTAGGGGCCTCTGGTACTTGCGTAATATGTAGTATGTTTCTTGACGATGGGCGATAGCACAGGAAAGTTGAACCTTGCTTACAAACAATCGGGCCATCAAAAATAGGATGCGTTAATTGACTGCCATTCACTTGCAACGAGAGCGTGCAAGAGGCATTTTCCGTCAATATAAACGGATTGCCACAAATCCCAAGTCCGCTGGTTAATTGAGTGATGC